>NZ_JBSFVR010000139.1:0-18381 GCF_053592415.1 Streptomyces sp. NPDC002690
ACTCCCGATCTGCCCCCCTCCCCGCGCCGTCCGCCGGGGCGCCGGGCGGACGGCCCACCCGCGACCCGGGAGGTGAAGTGGCCGGTCTGAGAGCGGTGTTCGGGGGCACTAGACGTCGTGTCCCGTACGACTACGGCGGGATTTCGCGGACACGGCGCCCGGGCAGCCTCCGGGCGCCGTCCCCATCCGAGAGGAACCCTTCCATGCTCGCCATCGTCGCAGCGGTCCTGTTCTTCATCTCCTTCCTGATCAACGCCGCGGACATCACCACGAACGACGTCTTCTCGTCCGGCAACGTCATGCTGCTCGGCCTGCTCGCCCTCGCCCTGCACGTCGCGGGGATAGGCGCCGGCTGGTCCGGCCGCCGTCGTTGAGAAGCGGCCCGACGCCTGCGGCCCCTTCGCCCGGCCCACCGCTCCCCACCGCCGACCGGCGCGGGGCGGTGGGCCGACCGGTACCTCCTTCGGGGCCCAGTCCAGTGGCAACACGGCGCCACACGCGTGGGAAGCGGACGGCAGGGGGCAGGCGTGAGGACGTAGACCGTCCCACGATCCAGGAGTGACATGCCCCCCAAGACCCGGTCCCCCCAGTACACCGTCCCCGGCCTCTCCACGAAGGAGGGGGCCGAGGTGATCGACGCGCTCCGACTGCGTCTGCACGCGCTCAACGACTTGGCGCTCACCCTCAAGCACATTCACTGGAACGTGGTGGGCCCGCACTTCATCGCGGTCCACGAGATGCTCGACCCGCAGACCGTCGCCGTACGGGAGATGGCCGACTCGGCGGCCGAGCGCATCTCGGCCCTCGGAGGCGAACCGCAGGGGACACCGGGCGCCATCGTGGCCGAGCGCACCTGGGACGACTACAGCATCGGCAGGGCCGACGCGATCGCCCACCTCGGCGCCCTGGACCTCGTCTACACCGGCATCATCGAGAGCCACCGCAAGGCGGTGGAACGGGTGGGTGCCATCGACCCGGTGACCGAGGACCTGCTCATCGAGCATCTGCGCGGGCTGGAGCAGTTCCAGTGGTTCGTCCGCGCCCACCTGGAGACCGGATCCGGCACTCTGCGCACCGGCGGCACGACCACCGAGAAGCAGGCCGCGCGGAGCACCGGTGCGGCGAAGCGGGCCCCGGCACGCAAGACGGCGAACACCAAGCGCACCACGAAGTAGTCCGGGCCCGTTCCCCGCGCTCGTCGGCCGGGGGTGCCCGCCGGCGGGGCGCGGGCAAGGGTGCGCGGGCGGAAGAGCCCGGCCGCGCTCGCCCTGAGGTCAGTCGGCGGGGCGGCTCCGGTGCTCCCCGCGCAGGACCCTGCCGGACGCCTCGGGGTCGTACGAACCACAGGCCGTTCCCGCCCAGATGGACGCCTGCCGGGGCAGCGCGTAGTAGGGCACCAGCAGGGTCACGGGCCGGCCGCGCTCGTCCCGGGCAGTCCACAGGGCGGGCAGCACGTCGGGGGACTCCCCCGCCAGCAGGGCTCGTCGGCAGGGCTCGCAGGCGGGGCGGCGGGACGCGGCGGCCTCCCGCGCCACGACCCGCCGCCCTTTGCGTACCCGTGGTTCACGGGGTGGTTCCACGGCCGGTCCGTGCAGCGGGTTGTAGAAGCAGCGCGGCCGTTGGGCGTGAGGGCGCTGTCCCAGGTGCCGGGCCCGCGCGGCGGCGAACAGCTCCACCGCACGGTCGGCGAGGACCACCGCGGCAGCGAGGTCGGGCAGGTCCGTCGCCTCGTCCAGGAGTTTGCCCGCCGCCTGGTAGGCGTCGGCGGCGGACAGGTAGTCCCGCCGCACCGCGTTCCGCTCGGGGTCGGGCGTGAACTCCAGGCGTGGGTCCGCGAGCAGTTCCCCCACCCGCGCCACGTGTTCCGCCACATTCGGCGCCAGCCGGGCCCGGAGGGTCTCCCACTCCGCCCGGACCAGTCGCTCCCGCTCCCGGTCCTGGGAACGCGAGCGGGAGCGGCCCCGGGCTCCGCCGTCCGCCGTTCCGTGTTCCGCAAGGGGGTTCGGCCGGGGCAGCCGGCCAGGGCTCAAGGTCAGGCCGATGCGGCGCAGCGGACCCAGGAAACGGTCTCTCTCCACGGCTTCCCCCTCCGCCGACGGGCCCCTTTCCGGCTACCGTCCAGCTTAAAGGCCGTCCGCGATTCCTGGCGGGAGCACCTTGAGGCAGCGCCCCCGGCGGAGCACCCACCCCCCTCCCGTCAACGCGGACGGGGCCCGCCCCCCGTCAGGGAGCGGGCCCCGCACCGGGCCGAACGGGTCAGTTGTTGTTCAGGTACTGAGCCCAGAAGAAGCCGGCCTCGAACGCGGCGGCGTCGCGCTCCTCCGAGGCGTACGTGATTCCGTACGGGCCACCGAGGTTGAGGTAGTCGGCCTTCTCGTGAGAAGCCTCGGCCTGCAGGTAGCCCGCGGCGACCTCGACGGACTCGCCGCCATTGTCGTTGCCGTGGGCGGCGGCAGGACCTGCGGCCATCAGCCCGGCAGCGGCGACGGTGGCCACTGTGATCGCGATACGGCGAAGCATGTGTACTCCCTTTGCGGGTCGTAACGAGTGGTGCTTTCACCGCATAATCACCCTTTTCGAACACCTCCGAAAGCCGTCGGGGAGGGTATGCACCTGAACGGATGGCGGACTTGATCCACATGCCAGCACCCTGACCCTGATCGGCCCAATCCGCCCCGCCCCGCCTTGCCAGGAAGGGAGGTTGGGGCGATGTCCCCGCACCGGACGCACGGTGGCCGCGACACCCGGAGCCCGCCGCCGCGGTGCCCCGCGAACGAGTCGGCCGCACGCCGCGCCGACCGATCGCAGCCCCGACCTGACGCCCCCCGCGGGGAACACCCATCCCGCCCCGCCCCCGTAGGAACCCACCTCACCGCGATCAGGGAGTCGAGCGGCCGACCCCCGGGCACGGCCGCCGCCCGGCGCGTCGCGGAGGGCGGCCCGCGCATCGTGGAGGCCGGCCCGGGTCGCATGGAGGATCTACCCCGATCGGCGGCCGTGCCGTACCGTTCCCGCACGCCCGGCGCCCCCGAAACCTGCGGGAACGGCCGCCCGTGCGCGCGGCGGACGGCCGAGCCCACGCGGTCGGCGCGCGTCGAACGCGATCGATAAGGGAATGCGATCGGTCTCGATCAGTATTCGGCATTGGACGCAGAGTGCACTTTTCCTGCATGCTCAGTGCCATGTTCAGGCCTGAGATGGTGAGGGAGTCCAGCCGGTACCCGGCCGGTGCTGCCGCATGCCACCGCGGACTCGGCGAACACCTGACGTCCCGTCTGACGCAGTGCCGAGTCGTGGACTTCGGGAAGGTCTGGTCGACCAGCTGTCGCTGAGACGACGCGCAAGTCCCACCGGACTCCGGTGAACACCACTCCACCCGCACGGCCGCGCGCCTTCGCGCACCCTCCCCGAATCGTATGGTCAGCCCCCCATGGCCGCCGTACGCCCGGACCCCTCGCGGCCCGGCGATGGCGCGCGGCCCGGAGCACCGTCACGCCCTTGCCCGCCGCGCCGCCCCACGTGGCCGGACAACTGCCCCGACCCAAGATCAAGGACACACCCCATGGCCCGTGAACTCTCCCTCCCCGCAGCGCTGGAGGGCCGATGAGCCGCACCACCGAGAGCCGGCCGGCAGCCGTCGGTCTCGACCGACTGGACGAGGTGACCGCCTCGCTCGCGGCCAACGCAGCCGAGTACGACCGCACCGGGGCCTTTCCTCACAAGTCGATTCGACTCCTGCACGATGCCGGGCTGTTGACCGCCGGAGTGGATGCCCGCTACGGCGGGGCCGGGGCGACCTTCACCGAGGTCGCGAAGATCCTCCTCGCGGCGGGCCGCGGCGATCCGTCGACGGCGCTCATCGCCGGTATGACCATCGTCCCCCACCTGCTCCAGACGCGGAGCCCGTGGCCCGAGGAGCTCTACGCCCGGGTGCTCGCGGAATCCGCCGAGCGGCCGACACTGCTCAACCACGCCCGTGCGGAACCCGACTTGGGGTCGTCCACCCACGGCCTGCCGGCGACCGTCGCACGGCGGACGGCGGACGGCTGGTCGATCAGCGGCCGCAAGCGGTTCGTCACCGGCGCGGAGGGCCTCAGCTACTTCCTGGTCTGGGCGGTGACCGACGAACCCTCCCCGCGGGTGGGCAACTTCATCGTCCCCGGCGATACACCCGGCATCGACATCGTGCCCACCTGGTTCCAGTTGGGGATGCGCGCCACCGGCAGCCACGAGGTGGAGTTCCGGGACGTCGAGATACCCGCGGAGTACGTGCACGAGCTGGAGCACCCCGGTACGCCGCCGGCCCCCGGCACTCTGCCGGGCAGCATCACCATGCTGCTCTCGTCCTCCCTCTACCTGGGGGTGGCGCGGGCCGCGCAGAGTTTCACGACCACCTGGGGTCACGAGCGGGTGCCCGCCGCGCTCGGCCGCCCGCTGGCCACGACCGACCGGTTCCGTCAGGCCTCGGGCGAGATCGAGACGCTGCTCTCCACCGCCGAACAGCTGATCTTCGCGACGGCGGACCGGGTCGACCGGGGCCTGCACGTATCGGGCGCCGACGCCCTGGCGTCGAAGGTCCTGGTCGTACGCCATGTCACCACCGCGGTCCAGACCGCGGTGCGCCTGCTCGGGAACCCTGGGCTCGCCCAGGGCAACCCGCTGGAGCGGCACTTCCGCGACATCCAGTCCGTCGGGGTGCACGCGCCCGGTGAGGACGCCTCCCTGCAGATCGTCGGCGCCTCCGCTCTCGCCGCGGGAGCCCCGCGTGACTGAGCCGACGCCTCCTCGGGCGCGTTTCACGAGTTCCGCCTCCCCTCTCCTCTCCCGCCCCCACGGGGGCACCCACTCCTGGAGTTCCGCCATGCGTCCCACCCTGTCCAGACTCGGCCGCACCCTCGCGGTGGGGGTGAGCGGTCTCCTTCTCCTCTCGGCCTGCTCGTCCGGCGGAGACACCACCGCCGAGGCGGCGGGTTCGGGCAAGCCGGTGGCCGGCGGCACGCTCACCACCGCCGTCGACACCGAGCCCGTCTCCTGGGACATCCACGCAAGCACTCAGGACGTCACCGCGGAGATCGCGCGCGGGGTGTTCGACTCGCTGGTCTCGCAGGACTCCGACGGGAAGTTCCACCCGTGGCTGGCCACCAAGTGGGAGGTGGCGGAAGACTTCAAGAGCTACACGTTCCACCTGCGTGACGACGTCACCTTCACCGACGGCTCGAAGTTCGACGCGTCGGTCGTGAAGGCCAACTTCGACCACATCGTGGCCAAGGAGACCAAGTCGCTGTACGCGGCGAACCTGCTCGGCCCCTACACCGGCACCGACGTCATCGATCCGCGGACGGTGAAGGTCAACTTCTCCAAGGCGTTCGCCCCCTTCCTCCAGGCGGCCAGCACCACGTATCTGGGCTTCTACTCCCCCGAAGCGCTCAAGGCCGGCGCCGGCAAGCTCGCCGCCGGCGGTCCCGCCGACGTGGGCAGCGGGCCCTTCGTCTTCAGCGCCTACACCAAGGGTCAGTCGGCGACGCTCACCCGCAACCCGGACTACGCCTGGGCCCCTGAGACGGCGACGCACACCGGCGCCGCCTACCTCGACAAGGTGGTCGTCCGTTTCCTGCCCACCGCCTCGGTGCGCGCGGGGGCTCTGACGAGTGGTCAGGTACAGGTGGCCAAGGCGATTCCGCCGCAGAACGTCACCACGCTCAAGGCCACCCCCGGCCTCCGGCTCATCTCCCGCGCCAACCCGGGCGGCAACTACAACCTCTGGCTCAACGGTTCGCTCGCCCCCCTCGACGACGTCCGCGTGCGCAAGGCGATCCAGCGCGGCATCGACGTCGAGCAGGACGTGAAGACCGTCACCTTCGGGCAGTACCCGCGGGCCTGGAGCCCCATCAGCCCCACCACGCCGAACTACGACAAGTCCCTGGAAGGGAGCTGGCCCTACGACCCGAAGCTCTCCGCCCAGCTGCTCGACGAGGCCGGCTGGACCGGCAAGGACGCCGAGGGGTACCGCACCAAGGCGGGCAAGCGGCTCACCGTCCAGTGGCCACAGCTGTCCATCCAGGCGACGCGCGAGGGGCGTGACGTTCTCGGGCAGGCCGTGCAGGCGGACCTGAAGAAGATCGGCGTCGAGGTCGAGCGGCCGAACCTGGACATCGGTACGTACAACACCCAGGTCTACGGCGGCAAGGCCAACATCATCGACCTCAGCTGGCCCCGGTTCGACCCGGACGTGCTGTGGCTCTTCTTCAACTCCGGCAGTGCGCCCGCCAAGGGCGGCATCAACGCGACCTTCCTCACCGACCCGTCCTTCGACACGTGGACGGACCAGGGCCGCTCCACCCTGGACGAGAAGACCCGCGCCGACGTCTACCCGAAGGTGCAGCAGCGAGGCATCGATCTCGCCGTCGTCGTCCCCCTGTACACGCAGGTCTCCCTCGTCGGGCAGTCCGACAAGGTGAAGGGGCTCACGTTCAACGCGAGCAACTGGCTGACGTACTACGACGCCTGGCTGGCCAAGAAGTGACCGCGTCGGCGACGGACCTGGCCGCCCAGGTCGCCCGGCGGCTGGGCTCGGCGTTGGCCGTGCTGCTGGGGGCGGCCACCCTGGCTTTCCTCACCCTCCAGCTGATCCCCGGCGACCCCGTCTCCGTCCTGCTCGGCCCCTCCAACGCCGGCTCCCCCGAGGTGCGGGCGGAGATCGCCCGCGAGTACGGATTCGACCGGCCCGTCGCCGACCAGTACCTGCACTACCTGGTGCGCCTTCTCCAGGGCGACCTGGGGCAGTCGTACCAACTCCAGCGTCCCGTCTGGTCGCTGATCGGTGACCAGCTCTGGCCGACCGTCCAACTGGCTCTGTCCGGACTGGTCCTGGCCGTCGTCCTCGCGGTGGTTTCCGCGGTGGCGACGGCCGGGCGCCGGCCCGCCTTCCGGGCGGTCGCCTCGGTCTGGGAGCTGATCTCGGCGTCCACCCCGTCCTACTGGGTCGGGATCGTGCTGCTGACCGTCTTCTCCTTCCAGTTCCACGTCTTCCCAGTGGCCGGGGCGGAGGGCTTCGCCTCGCTGGTGCTGCCCGCCGTCACCCTGGCGCTCCCGCTCACGGGGGTGCTGGCGCAGGTGCTGCGCGAAGGGCTCGAAGCCGCCTTGGAGCAGCCGTTCGTGGTCACCGCCCGCTCGCGCGGGGTGGGGCGGACGGCGGTACGGCTCCGACACGCGCTGCGGCACTGCGCGGTGCCGCTGCTCACCCTGACGGGGTGGCTCACCGGGTCCCTGATCGGGGGCGCGGTGCTGGTGGAGACGGTGTTCGGCCGCCCCGGGATCGGCTCGCTCGTCCTCCAGGCGGTGAGCGCCAAGGACATGCCGGTGGTGATCGGCGTGGTGCTGCTCTCCGCCTTCGTCTTCGTCGTGATCTCCACCGTGGTGGAGCTGCTCTACCCCGTCATCGACCCGCGGCTCAGGAGCGCCTGACCCATGGCACCTACCCTCGTCCCCGAACCCGCCACCGGCGGTCCCGTCGCCGTCGTGTCCGCACCCGCGCGGACCCGGCGGCGACGGGCCGGAGCTTTCGCTTCCGTTCCGCCGACCGTGGTGGTGGCGGGCGCCCTGCTGGTGCTCATCGTGCTGGTGGCGGTGGCGCCCGGGCTGTTCACCGACGTCCCGCCCTCCGCGATCGATCCGCTCGACGCGCTGAAGGCACCGAGCGCCGCGCACTGGCTGGGGACCGACCAGCTGGGCCGGGATCTGTTCTCGCGCATCCTGCACGGCGCGCGGCCGTCCCTGCTGCTGGGCTTCGGCTCGACGCTCATCGCGGTGGCCGGAGGTGCCGTGCTCGGTCTCGCGGCGGCGCTGGGCGGGCGGGCGGCCGACGGAATCCTGATGCGGCTGGCGGACATCCTGCTGGCGCTGCCCGGTCTCCTGCTCGCGCTGCTGGTGGTGACCGTGCTGGGCACCGGCACGGTCAACGTCATGCTGGCCATCGGCATCGCCTTCGTCCCCGGCTACGCCCGGCTGGTCCGCGCGGAGGCCCTGGTGGTCCGCGGCTCCGGGTACGTCGAGTCGGCCGTCGCGCTCGGTCTGCCGCGCCGGCAGATCGTGCTGCGGCACATCCTGCCGAACGCCCTGGCCCCCCTGCTGACCCTGGCGACGGTGGGGTTCGGCACCGCGCTGATCTCCGCCTCCGGGCTCAGCTTCCTCGGTCTCGGCCCCGCCGCCCCCTCACCCGAATGGGGGGCGTTGCTCTCCGCCGGGCGCGACTTCCTCCAGACGGCCTGGTGGATCGGCGTGTTCCCCGGCGCGGCCGTCACGACGACGGTGATCGCCGTCAACGTGGTCGGTCGTCACGCCCAGCAGCGCTTCACCCGGAGGTCCGCCCGATGAACGCCACCGTGTCGCCACTGCTGACCGTGGAAGGGCTGGACGTCACCTTCCGCCGTGACGGGGAGGTGCGCGCCGTCCGTGACGTGTCCCTCACGCTGGACCGGGGCGAATGCCTCGCCGTGGTCGGGGAGTCGGGCTCCGGCAAGAGCGTGACCGCCCGCACCCTGCTCGGGCTGACCGGGAACCCCGCCTCGGTGTCCGCCCGGCGGCTCGAATTCGACGGCACCGATCTCACCGCCCTCTCCGAACGCCAGTGGCGTTCCGTGCGGGGGCGCCGCATCGGGCTGGTGCTCCAGGACGCGCTGGTCTCGCTCGACCCGCTGCGCACGGTGGGCGCGGAGGTGGGCGAGACGCTGCGGGAGCACTCCCTCGCCGCCGGTCCCGGGATACGGGACCGGACGCTCGCGCTGCTGTCCGAGGCGGGCATCCCCGACCCGGAGCGGCGGGCGGCGGAGTATCCGCACCAGTTGTCCGGCGGACTGCGCCAGCGCGCCCTGATCGCCTCCGCGCTGTCCGGCGCCCCCGAGCTGCTGGTGGCGGACGAGCCGACGACGGCGCTGGACGTGACGGTGCAGGCCCAGGTGCTGGACCTGCTGGGTCGGCTGGTCGGGGAGGGAACGGCGCTTCTGCTGATCAGCCACGACCTGTCGGTGGTGGCCAGGCTCGCGGACCGGGTCGCCGTGATGTACGGCGGTCTGGTCGTGGAGCGGGGGCGGGCCGCCGACGTGCTGGAGAAGCCCCGGCACCCGTACACCCGGGCGCTGCTGGCGGCGGTGCCGACGATCGGTTCCAAGGGGCGCGCGCTCTCCGTGGCCCCCGCCGGGCGGCCCGCCGCCGGTCCGGACGGCTGCCCGTACGCGGCACGCTGCCTCTCGGCCGACGAACGGTGCCGTACCGAACTCCCGGCGGCGACGGCCGACGGGGACGGGCACCTGACGCTCTGCTGGCATCCGGGCGCGGCGGTCCCGCTCGCGGCACCGGACGCCTCGCGGCCCCGGGCGAAGGCGACGCCGGTCTCGGCACCCCCGGGCGAACCCGCCGGGGGCGCGGGTCCGGCGCTGCTGGAAGTGGCGGGCGTCTCCAAGAGTTTCCGGGCGCCCGGCGGCGGCTCCTGGACAGCGGTGCGCGACGTCTCCTTCCACGTCGGAGCCGGAGAGACGCTGGGGCTGGTCGGCGAGTCGGGCTCCGGCAAGACGACGACGGCCCGCATCGTGCTGGGTCTGGTGGAGCCGGACGAGGGCTCCGTACGGTTCAAGGGGGAGGCCTGGAGCGGCCTGCCCGAGCGGGCCCGCCGCGACCGGCGGCGCCACCTCCAGGTGGTCCACCAGGACCCGCTCGGCTCCTTCGACCCCCGGCACACGGTGCGGCGCATCGTCGCCGAGGCCGCTGCCAGGGCAGGGATACCGCGTGGCCGGGCCCGGGCGGCACGAGTATCCGAACTCCTCGGCCAGGTGGGCCTGTCGGCGGCGATCGCCGACAGAAGACCGCTGCAACTCTCCGGTGGGCAGCGCCAGCGTGTCGCCATAGCGCGGGCGTTGGCCACCGAGCCCCGGCTGATCGTCTGCGACGAACCGGTCTCCGCGCTGGACGTGTCGATCCAGGCACAGGTGCTCGATCTGCTGGCCGGGCTCCAGCGGGAGTTGGGCCTTGCTCTGCTCTTCATCTCGCACGATCTCGGGGTCGTCCATCACGTGAGTGACCGCGTGATCGTGATGAAGGACGGAGAGCTGGTCGAGTCGGGACACGTGGAACAGGTCTTCGACCGGCCCGCCCACCCGTACACCCGCGAACTGCTCGCCGCGCTGCCCCGGCCCGACCGGGACCGAGCGCCCGAGCGCGACCAGGAAGAGGTACGGGCATGACGGCCGGGCTCGACACCGGACTCTGGATCCGGCGCTTCCACCCCTCGCCCGGGGCCACCGCCCGTCTGGTGTGCTTCCCGCACGCCGGGGGTTCCGCGGGCTTCTGGTTCGCGCTCTCCGCGCGGCTCCACCCGAGGGTGGAGGTGCTGGCCGTGCAGTACCCGGGGCGCCAGGAGCGCCGGGCGGAGCCGCCGGCCGAGGACATCGGCAGCCTGGCCGACGCGCTCACCGGGGTCCTGGAGCCCTGGTGGGACGCGCCGCCCGCGTTCCTCGGTCACAGCATGGGCGCGGTGGTGGCGTACGAGACGGCCCGCCGGCTGTCGGCCGCCACCGGGGCGGGGCCCGCCGCGCTCTTCGTCTCCGGGCGCCGCGCCCCGTCCGCCCGCCGCGAGGAGACACTCCATCTCGCGGGCGACGGAGCGCTGCTGGCGGAGATCGTCCGCCAGGGCGGCACCCCCGCCGCTCTGCTGGAGGAGCCGGAGCTCGTGGAGATGTTCCTGCCGGCGCTGCGCGGCGACTACCGGGCGATCGAACGCTACCTGCACCGGCCCGGGCCCCTCCTCGACACTCCGGTCACCGTGCTGACCGGCAGCGAGGACCCCAAGGTGACACCCGGCGAGGCGCGGGCCTGGCAGGACCACACCACCGGCGCCACGGAGGTGCTGACCTTCACCGGCGGCCACTTCTTCCCCCTCCAGCACCAGGACCGGATCGGAGCGTTGATCGAGGAACGGCTGCTGCCGGGGGCCGCGCCGCCGCAGCCCCGGCACTGACGTCCTCGCCGGCCCCCACCCGAGAGCAGATGTCCGAAATACGCGCGACGCGCCGCGTCGCCGAGATGTGGAGCTTGTTGTGGTTTTTGTCGAGCGTGAGAACCAGTTGACGCGACTTCGAGAGCTGCTGGCCGACTGTCTCGGCGGACGGGGGAGCATCGTCGCCGTCAGCGGTCCGGTGGCGGCCGGAAAGACCGAACTGCTCCACGTCTTCGGCGAGATCGCGGCCGGTGAAGGCGCGGTGGTGCTGCACGCGGTGGCCAGGTGCTCCGAACAGGACGTGCCGCTGGGCGTCGTCGGCCAACTCTTCGGGCGCGAGCACTTCGCCCCCGAGGAGCGCGCCCGGGTGCTGAGCCTGCCCCGGGACGGCGGGGCGGCGACCTGCGACGCGGACCTGTTGTCCGCCGGCCCGACGCCGACCCGCGCCGGGCAGATCCACTGGGAGTCGATCCGCGCCCTGTCGAAGCGCAGGCCGGTGGTGGTGGCGGTCGACGATCTGCACTTCGCCGACCCCGCGTCGCTGAACTCCCTGATCCACATGGGCGGTCTGCTCCGCGCCTCCCGGGTGCTGATCGTGGTGACCGAGTCCGACCCTCCGACCGACGGAAACGACGCGACCGAGCGCGCCTGGCGCACGCCGTTGCTCCG
The DNA here is from genome assembly GCF_053592415.1 of Streptomyces sp. NPDC002690. Lineage (NCBI taxonomy): Bacteria > Bacillati > Actinomycetota > Actinomycetes > Kitasatosporales > Streptomycetaceae > Streptomyces > Streptomyces sp. NPDC002690. The sequence goes on from NZ_JBSFVR010000139.1 coordinate 11,657, forward strand.
GCAGCGGCACTTCACCCGTGTGCGGGTCCGCCCGCTCTCCGTCGCGGCCACCGGACGGATGCTCGCCGCGCTGCTGCCGGGAGGGGACCTCGTACCGGATGCCACCGCCGCTTCCTGGCACCGGCTCAGCGGCGGCAACCCGCTGCTGCTGCGCGCGCTCGCGGAGGACTGGTACGAGCGTCCCGGCGGCCCGGTCGCCGGGCGGGAGCCCCGTGCGGGTGCGGAGTTCGGCAGAGCGGTGGACGCCTGCGTACGCAGGGCCGGACGCCGGTTCCGTGACGCGGCCCGCGCGCTCGCGGTGCTGGACGCCTCCGGCTCGCACCACCGGCTGGCGCGGCTGCTCGGACGGCCGCAGTCCGAGGTGGACGAGACGCTGGAGGCGATGGGTGCCATCGGCGTCCTGGACGAGGGCCGCTACCGCCACCCCGCCGCGGGCGTCGCCGTGCTGGCGGGTATGCCGGCCGTCGAACGGTCGGCGCTGCACAGGGAGGCGGCCCGGCTGCTCCACGGGGCGGGGGACCCCGCGTCCGCAGTCGCCGTCCATCTGCTGGCCGCCGGGCTCGGCGACGAGCCGTTCGCCCTGCCGGTGCTGCTGGAGGCGGCCCACGAAGCCCTGCGCCGGGACGACACGGGGTTCGCGGAGGCATGCCTCGACGTCGCGGCGCAGGCGTGCGCGGACGAGGAGCAGCGGGTGAAGGTCACCCTGCTGAGGAGCCTCGTCGATTCGCGCAGCGACCCGGACACGGCCTGCCGGAGGCTGCGGCCGCTGGTGGAAGCGCTGCGGGAGGGCCGTCTGACCGGCTGCCAGATCGTGACCCTCCTGGGGCGGCTGCTCCGCAACGGCAGCGGGGAGGAGATCACTCTCGCGCTCAGCCGGCTCGAAGGGTTCTCGGACACGCTGGACGCGAGTTCCGCGGTCGAGTACCTCGCCGCGCGGGAGTGGCTGCGCGCATCGCATCCCGCACTGTTGCGGGAGGCCGGCCCCCGGCTCCGTTCCGTACCGCAGGCCGCGCGGAACGTCCGGGGCGCACGTGGCGGGAGGGCGGAGGTGGCCCGGGCGGCGGACGGGGCGCCGAAACCGATGGCCGCCGTGCTGAACGGGCTGCTGCGTTCGGGACCCGACCGGGAGAGCGTACGGGTTGCGGAACTGGCCCTCCAGTCGACCCCGTTGGACGACGAGGGCTTCGACACGCTCCACCTCGCCCTGTCCGTGCTGGTGTACGCGGACCGCTCGGATCTGGCCGTGGGCCGGTGCGACGCGCTGCTGCGGGAGGCGACCGAGCGGGACGCCCCGGCGTGGCAGGCGCTGTTCGCGGCGGTCCGGGCGGAGATCGCCCTCCGGCAGGGCAATGCCCGGCTCACCGAGCGGAACGCCCGACGGGCCATGTCGCTCATGTCGACCGGGAGTTGGGGTGTACTGATCGGTTCCCCGCTCTCCAGCCTGCTGCTCGCCGCCACCGCGACGGGCACGGTGCCGGAGACCGGAGTCCCGCGTACGTGGACGCTGCCCGAGCAGTTGTTCCAGACGAGGTTCGGCGCCCAGTACCTCCACGCGCGCGGCCGACAGCGGCTCTCGCTCGATCTGCTGCACGCGGCGCTGGACGATCTGACGCGGTGCGGGCGGCTGTTGCGGGAGTGGGACATCGACCAGCCCGCGTTCGTGCCGTGGCGGAGCGACGCGGTGACGGCGCTGTTGCGGCTCGGCAGGACCGACGAGGCCCGTCGTCTCGCGTCCGAGCAACTGGCCCTGGTGTCGTCCGAGCAGCCCCGGGCCCGGGGAATGGCGCTGCGGACGGCCGCTTCCGTGTCGGACCCGAGACGGCGCGCGGTGCTGCTGCGGGAGTCGGTTGACCTGCTCGGCGCCGCCGGTGACCGCCTCGAACTGGCGCGCGCCCTCGCCGATCTGAGCGCGGTACACACCCGGGCGGGCCAGACCGGCAGAGCCCGGATGGTCGCCCGGCAGGCCCAGGAGATCGCGGAGGAGGGGGGCTTCGCCCCCCTGGCCCGGCGGCTCGCCGCGCAGGCGTCCCGGGCGGTGGAGGACGATCGGAACACGGGTGTCACCCTGCTCAGCGACTCGGAGTCACAGGTGGCGGCACTCGCGGTGGCCGGCCATTCGAACCGGGAGATCGCCGAGAAACTGTTCATCACCGTCAGCACGGTGGAGCAGCATCTGACGCACGCCTACCGCAAGCTCCGGGTGAAGGGCCGGGCCGGCCTTCCGAGTTCGCTGCGGGAGCACGGCCGGGCGCGCGAGCACACGCGCCCGGCCGGGGGTCAGAGCGCTGCCGGGGCGGGGGGCACCGGCAGTCCGAGCAGCCCGCGCAGCGTGTCCGCCTCGTAGGCGGTCCGGAAGGCGCCCCGGGCCTGGAGTTCGGGCACCAGTTCCCGGGTGATGGCGTGGAGGTCGTGGGGCAGGGCGCCGGGGCGCAGGCGGTACCCGGACAGCCCTGCCTCCTGCCATTCCAGGAGCAGATCGGCGACTTCCGCGGGGGTGCCGGCGATGATCTCGGCGTCGGAGGCGTAGGCGCTGCCGTGCGCCTCGTTCAGACGTGCCAGGCGCTCGGCCGCGCGGCCGGGGATGCTGTCGAGGAAGACCACGAGGTCGCCGAAGACGTGCACCTTCTGGTCCGCGCGTCCGGCCGCCGCCTGCTCCGCCCTGACCTCCGCAACGGTGGCCCGCGCCTCCTCGGCGCTGTGCGGGGTCACCGAGACGACGTCGGCCGAGCGCGCCCCGTACCGGTACGGCAGGGTGATGTGGGCGACGGTGAAGACGACCGGGTGGCCCTGGGGCGCGCGGGGGGCGAGGGACGGCGAGTCGATGGTGATCCAGTCGCCCGCAGCGCCGCCGAGGGGCTCGATCTCGGTGAAGCTGCCGTGCGGGTCCGGGTCGGCGGGGGCGAACCTGCCGGGCGCGGCGATGTCCCGCAGCGCCTTCTCGTCGTCGACGCCGTCCCAGAGGGCGCGCACGACGCGCACCAGGTCGGCAGCGCGTTCGAAGAGTTCGGCCATCGGCGTCTGCACCTCGGGGGTGAAGATGTCGGCTATCACGATCGGCCGCGCGGGGGTGACCGGTGTACGCCAGCCGGCCCGGCCTTCGCTGAGGTGGTCGAGGGTGGCGATCGCCTTGGCGACGTTCGTCGGCTGGGCGTGGTCGGTCACGATGCTCGGGATCAGCCCGATGCGCTCGGTCCGGGCGGCCAGCGCCGAGGCGACGAGGACGGCGTCCAGGCGGTGGTTCACGTGCCCGGCGGGGCGCTTCGGCGGGTCCTCGACCGTGACGAAGTCCAGGAGCCCGCGTTCGGCCTCCTGGGCGAGGGCGGTCCAGTGCGCCAGGCCGAAGAGGTTGCCGACCGGGGAGTCCGGCCCCGCGCCGGCCGCCGGGTGCCAGCCGACGTTGTCCAGTGCTACGGCGAGGTGCAGCGGCTGTGGTGCGGTCATCTTGTTCTTCTCTCTCGTGTCTCGCGGGTGCGGGTGATGTCCGTCCGCGGACCGGCCGTCTGGCGGCGGTTCGCGGACGGGACGTGGGGTTCAGCGCAGGGCGCTCAGCCAGGCCTCGACGGCCGCCGCGGTGGTCGCCGAGTGCTCCTCCAACACGGAGAAGTGGTCACCCGGCACGTCGGTGGTGTCGTGCGGCAGCCGCCAGAAGGCACGGGTGTCACCGGCGGGGTCGTCGGGAGTCCCGGGGAGGGGCGCCTCGGCGCGGAGCAGCAGGGTGGGGGTGGCGACCGCCTGCGGCTGCCAGGTGCCGAAGGTGCGGAGATAGCTCCCCATCGTGGTGATGCCGTTGTCGGTGAGCCCGAGATCGAAGGCGTCGAACCGGTCGACCATTCCGTTGATCATGGCGGGCATCCACCACTCCATTCCCGGCAGGCCCGCGGTGTCCATGGGGTAGGTGTCCACCATGGCCAGGCCCGTCGGCGGGGTCCCCCGTCGCTCGAGTTCGGCGGTCACCGCGTGGGCGACGCAGCCTCCGAGGGACCGGCCCAGCACGGCGAACGGGCGTTCTCCCATGAGGCGTTGTACCGCGTCGGCCTGCATCTCCACGAAAGCGCCGGCCGAGTCGGGCAGCGCGCTGTCTTCCGGATAGCCGGGCGCGGGGACGGCGAAGACGTCGCGTACGCCGTGCAGTGACCGGCCGAAACGGGCGTACTCGTGGGGTCCGGACAGGGCGGTGAGAGCGGGGAAGCAGACCAGCGCGGTGCGGGCGTCTCCCTGGGCCAGTACCACGGGTTCGGCGGCGTGACGCGTACGCTCCGCCGCGCCGAAGGTGGACCTCAACCGCGAGGCGGCCACTGCCACTTCGGTGGCCGCGGTGATCTCCTGGGCGGCGCACAGCCGTAGGTAGAGCGTGGTGAGGGGCCCCTCGGCGGAAGCGTTCGTCCGGTGCCGCGCCTGCATGAGCTCGCCCAAGTGCCGGGCGAGTGATGCGGGTTCGGGATAGCGGATGGTGAGCGCGCCCGCCAGGGTCAGGCCCGTGCGGGCGGCGAGCCGGGTTCGCAGTTCGACGGCGGAGAGCGAGTCCAGGCCCACTTCGACGAAGGCCCGGTCGGGCTCGACCGCGGCGGCCGACGTGTGTCCGAGGACGACCGAGACCTCGGCCGTCACCAGGTCGAGCAGCGCGGTGTCGAGGGCGGGCCCGGACAGCTCGGCGTGCCGTTCGGCCCAACTCGGCCCTGCGACGGGGAGATCGGGATCGGAGAGGAGGGGTGCGCCGGTCGTGGCGCGGGTCACGGTGGCATCGAGCCAGTGGCGGCTGCGCTGGAAGGGGTAGGTGGGCAGGTCCACCGTGCGGGGCGCGCGGCCCTCGTAGACGGCCCGCCAGTCGACCGGCACCCCGTCCGCGTGGAGGCGGGCCAGCGCCGTCAGCAAGGTCGCCGCCTCGGACCGGCCGCCGCGCAGCAGGGGCACCAGGACGGCGGGCGGCGCCGCGTCGGGATCCTGGGCGGTCAGGATGTCGGCGGCCAGTCCGGTGAGGACGGCGTCCGGCCCGATCTCGACGAACCGGGTGGCTCCCGACGCGCGCAGCTCCCGCACCACGTCGAGGAAGCGGACCGGTCGCCGGGCGTGCTCGGTCCAGTGGTCCGCCGTGCCGAGTTCCCCCGCCGTGACGGGGGCGCCGGTCAGGTCGGAGATCACGGGGACGGCGGGCTCTTCGTACCGCAGCGCCTTGGCCGTGCGGTGGAACTCGTCCAGCATGGGGTCCATCCGGGGCGAGTGGAAGGCGTGGCCCACCCGCAGCCGGGAGGTTCTGCGACCGCGGGCCTTGAAGGCGGCGGCGACGGCGAGGACGGGTTCCTCGTCTCCGGAGACGACCACCGAGCGGGGGCCGTTGACCGCGGCGATCGCTGCCGATTCCCCCAGTCCGGCGAGCGCCTCGGCCACTTCCGCCTCGCTCGCCTCGACCGCCGCCATCGCACCGCCGGACGGCAGCGCCTGCATCAGCCGGCCGCGCGCCGCGACCAGGGCGGCGGCGTCGTCCAAGGAGAGCACCCCGGCCACGTGGGCGGCGGCGAGCCCGCCGATCGAGTGCCCCGCGACGAGGTCGGGCCGCACGCCCCAGGTGTCCAGCAGCCGGAAGAGCGCGACCTCCACGGCGAAGAGGGCGGGCTGCGCGTACTCGGTGCGGTCGAGCAGTCCGCCGCGGGCGGCGGACAGCACAGCCTCGCGCACCGGATGGCCGAGGTGGCCCTCGCAGTGGCGGTCGAGCGCTGCGGCCACCTCGTCGAAGGCGCGGGCGTAGGCGGGGAACCGCTCGTGCAGCTCCCGCCCCATGGCGGCCCGCTGGCTGCCCTGTCCGGTGAAGAGGAAGGCGGTGCGGCCGGTGCGTGCCGTGCGGGGAAGATCCTCCCCGGCACCGACGACGACGGCCGAGGAGCGTTGGTCGGCCAGTGCCCGCAGCCCGGCGAGGAGCTCGTCCCGGTCCCCCGCGACCACGGTGGCGCGGTGCGGGTGCGCGGTGCGGGCGGTGGCCAGCGACCAGGACACGTCGAGCGGGTCGAGTCCGGGGCGGGCCTCCAGCAGCGCCGCCAGCCGGGCCGCCTGCTCCCGCAGGGCCTGCGCCGACCTCGCGGAGAGCAGCCAGGGCAGCACACCGGTGGTGCGGGGCCAGGTGTCCTCGCCCGGCTCGCTCCCGTCCGTACCCGGAGAGTCCGTACCCGGAGAGTCCGCGCCCGGCCCGTTCCCGGCCGGGTCTGGTATGGCCGGGTCGAGTACGGCCGGGTCTGGTACGGCCGGGTCGGGTACGGCGGGGGCCTCCTCGACGATCACGTGGGCGTTCGTCCCGCTCACGCCGAAGGCGGAGACGCCGGCCCGGCGGGGTCGTCCGGTATCCGGCCACGGCCTGGCCTCGTCCAGCAGCCGCACTCCGCCGCCCGCCCACTCGACGTGCGGGGTGGGCGTGCCGGCGTGCAGGGACTGCGGGAGCACGCCGTGCCGGATCGACTGCACGGCCTTGATCAGTCCGGCCACTCCGGCCGCGGCGGCGGTGTGCCCGATGTTGGACTTGAGCGAACCGAGCCACAGCGGGGCGTCCTCGGGCCGTCCGCTTCCGTAGACCTCTTGGAGCGCCTGGGCTTCGATCGGGTCGCCGAGGGTGGTTCCGGTGCCGTGCCCCTCCACCAGGTCGACGTCGTGCGGGGCGAGGCCCGCGGTGGCCAGTGCCTGGCGGATGACACGCTGCTGGGCGGGACCGTTCGGCGCGGTCAGCCCGTTCGACGCACCGT
>NZ_JBSFVR010000140.1:0-18147 GCF_053592415.1 Streptomyces sp. NPDC002690
GCCCCGGCGGCACTGGCGGCGGAGTCGGCACCGGTGTCGGCGGCCCGGGCACCGGCGGCGGGCTCGGCACGGGCGACGGATGGACGGGATCGGGGTACGGCTGGGTCATCGCGACCCTCCCATGGTGCGAACGGTACGAGTGGGGCTCATCCCCACCGTCTCCCGCTGCGGCTGCCCGCGCCTGCCGGGACCACACCTCGCACACCGGGACCGCATGCCGTTCCAGCGGTCGGAGCACCCGTTCGCCCAATGTCCAGGCCGACCGCCGATACGGCGGGCTGCCCGCCGAACGGCGGCCCGTGCGTTCCGGACGACCGCGCTCCCGGCCCCGTACCGCGCTCTGCCGGTGCCCCGGTCAGCGGGCCGACGGGACCGCGTACGGGCTGCGCTCGGTGGGCGTACCCGGCACCGGCGCGGAGGCGTCGTTCCCCAGCTCGACGATCCGGTTGTCCGCGTCCACGTGCACCACGCTCGGGACGAAGGTGCGCGCCTCCACGTCGTCGATCTGCGCGTAGCTGATCAGGATGACCAGATCACCGGGGTGCACGAGATGCGCGGCGGCCCCGTTGATCCCGATCACACCGGAACCCCGCTCGCCCTCGATGACGTAGGTCTCCAGACGGGCACCGTTGGTGATGTCGACGATGTGCACCAGTTCACCGGGAAGCAGATCGGCGGCTTCCATCAGCTCGGCATCGATCGTGACCGATCCCACGTAATGCAGGTCGGCCTGGGTCACGGTGGCGCGGTGAATCTTGGACTTGAACAGAGTGCGCAGCACTTGGGACTCCTCTGAGACGGCTCCCTGCCTACTTTGTGCAGGTCAAGGGCGGCCTCGACTGTACACTGGCACGCGCCGAACCATGTTTGTGAGGAACATCGCTCCGGTGGGTCGAGACGGGTTCCCACCTGGTCTTTCCCTTCACTCAGGCGTCTGTTGGGGCGATCACCCCAGAGCACGTGGGGACTCATACTGACCGAATGCTGACTTACCTGATGAGTCATCAGGAATACGGGAGACCCCACTGCACACGGACGACGTACGCCCACGCACCACCAAACTGTCGGGCACCGACATCGCGCCGGTTCACGGAACACAGCCCCTTTGGCCATCAACCGGTCGACGCTCGACCGCTCCGGAAGTCGGCTCGCTTTCTGTCGCCCGTCCGAGGCCCCTCGGCAGCGTGGAACTCGCGAGCGACGGCTTCCCGCCCGGCGGGCCCGCGAGCCGTAGGCACGGTAGGAAACCGACCCCGGCCGACGACGCACAGCCTCTTCGGCGCTGAGAACGGAAGCGCCTATGGGCCCGGCTGCCGACATTGCTGTAAGCGAGCAGGGCTGAGCGCCTGGGACGCGAACGTCTATTTAATGATCCGACAGAACCCATCAGCACGCGGCCGGTCGCGACGCGATAAAACGGAACAACAGGGTCTCCCCCGGGTGGTCGTCATGGAACCGGACGACAGCCGGCACCCACGCGAGCCGATTCTGGGGGAGAACCACGAACCAGGGCTCGTTGCTCGCCCTGAAGAGCGAGAATCGTCGCATGGTTCGCTCATACTCCCGCACTCCTTCCTCCGACCGCGAGGAGGCAGGGCGCTCGCGCGGTGAAGCAGCCGGGGCCAGGCACACCATCGCGATGCGGGCGGCCGGATACGAGCCGCTGGAGCCCTACCCCGGGAGCGGGAAGCCGTGGCGGTCCCGGCACCTGCCGTGCGGAAACATCGTCTCCCCGCGACCGGCGTATCTCAGCGCTGGACGGGTCGGGTGCACGGCGTGCGCGAAGGAGAGCCGCCGGGCGATCTTTCAGGAGCGCGCCGGCGGAACCGAGCGAGCCGAGGCGGACATGCGGTCGGTTGGTCTGGAGCCGCTGGAGCCCTACTGCAACAGCCAGACGCCATGGAGCTGCCGATGCACCACGTGCGGGGCCGCCGGCACCCCACGACTGTCCGCGGTCCGCAACCTGATCAAGGAGAAGGTCGCGTCGGGCTGCGCCACGTGCAACCGCAGGGCCCGCGGCCGACGGCAACGCGAGGCCAACGCCGAAAGAGCGGAGGCCATGATGCGCGCGGCAGGGTACGAGCCGCTGGAGCCGTACCTGTCCGCCGCCGCACCGTGGAGCTGCCGCCATGCGGCTTGCGGCGAGGTGGTCCGGGTGAAGGCGTCGAGCGTTCGCAGCGGCTACGACCCGTGCCCGGTCTGCCGGGCGGAGGGATACAAGCAGCGGGCTGCTGCCCGCCGTACCGACCCGGCCGAGGCCACCGCCCTGATGCGGGCGCACGGCTTCGAGCCGCTGGAGCCGTATCCCGGCGCTTCGGTGGGCTGGCACTGCCGCTGCACCACGTGCGGGAAGGAGTCGAGGCCCCTGTACTCCGGGGTCAAGGGCCGCGGGCACCGTTGCGGACACTGCGCGGGAAGCGCGCCGCTCGACCCCACGGCGTGCGCGGCCGAGATGCGGGCGGCTGGGTTCGAGCCGCTGGAGCCGTACCCCGGCAGTGACAAGCGGTGGCTGTGCCGCTGCCCGGCGGGGCACGAAGTGCATCTTCGGCTGACCGGTGTCCGTACCGGCAAGGGATGCCGGATGTGCGCCACCCACGGCATCGACCTGGCCGGGCCGGCGAAGCTCTACGTGATCACCCACCGGGAGTGGAACGCGGTCAAGGTCGGTATCGGCGCCTGCACCGGCTACACCTCCCGTCTTCTGCAGCACAAGCGTCAGGGGTGGGAGCTGTACCGGGCTCGCGACTTCACGACCGGCGCTGCCGCGTACGACGTCGAGCAGGCCGTACTGGACCGTCTGCGCGGCGACAAGCTGTGTCCGTTCCTCACCATGGACGTCATGCCGAACGGATGGAGCGAGACCTGCTCCAGCGACCGCGTCACCGCGGACGAGGTGTGGGCCATGGTCGAGGAGGAGACCCGCCGCGCACCCGGCGCCTACGCTCCCCGGGCCGGCGCCCGGCCCCGCGCCGCCTTCCTCTTCAATGCCGAGGCCGCCGCCGGGGAGATGCGCGCCCGGGGGTACGAGCCGCTCGTTCCCTACCCGGACCGCACGAACGCCACCTGGCCCTCCCGGTGCACCACGTGCGGGCACGAGGGCCGGCCCACCTTCAACGCCGTACTCAACGGAAGTCAGGGCTGCCGCATCTGCCGCACCAGAGCGGCGCAGGCCAAGCGTGCTGCGGCGAACGCACCAAAGGCAGAGGGGGTGATGCGGGCAGCCGGGTTCGAACCGCTGGAGCCCTACCGCACCAGTCAGACCCCCTGGCACTGCCGCTGCACCACATGCAGCCGCGAGAGCACCCCCACCTACTCCAACGTCAGCAACGGAGGAACCCGCTGCCGCTTCTGCTCCGCCAAGTCGTCGAACGCCGAGCGAGCCGCAGCCGAGATGCAAGCAGCCGGGTTCCAACCGCTGGTTCCCTACCCCGGCCGGACCACGGACCCATGGAACTGCCGCTGCTCCTGCGGGAACAAGGTCACGACGCGTCTGTCCTTCGTCCGGTCAGGAACGACGGGGTGCAAGAAGTGCCCCCGGGCCGGCGGCCGAACTGATCCGGCAACCGCCGCTGCCGAGGCCCGCCGGGCCGGGTTCGAGCCCCTGGAAACCTACCCCGGCATGACCACCGACCGGTGGCGCTGCCGTTGTGCGTGCGGGACCGAAGTCACGGTGGCCTTGACCAACATCAGGCGAGGCCGAACCAGGTGCGGGACATGCTCCAAAGACCACACCGACGGATCGGCACGTACCGCAGCATCCCCCTGAGGGCGCCTACTCCCCGCCAGGCATACGAATCACCGGTGTCTGGAGAAACCTGCCGCACTACAAGAGGACGCGTGTTCACCGCCTTGCTGGCCCAAGCCGACGCCAAAGGCGACCTCGACTGGATCGTCTCGGTCGACTCCACGATCGTCTGGGCTCATCAGCACGCCGCCGGGGCCGTCAAAAGGGGCCCCTACCGGCGAACCGGACGACCATGCCCTTGGCCGGTCCCTCGGTGGACTCCTGAGGTTGAACTTGTGATGTCGCTGGGTTGCTCAGGCGGGCATGATGGTCAGACCGGTCTCGGCGAGGCAGCCGTCTTTGAGGTCGCTGCGGTACTGGATGTGGCGTAGGCCGCGTCGGATGCGCTGGACGAGGTGTTCGGGAGTGGAGAAGGCGACGTTGGAGAGCCAGCCGCGTCGCAGTAGTGACCAGATGCCTTCGACGGGGTTGAGGTCGGGTGCGTAGGGCGGCAGGTAGTAGATGGTAAGCCAGCCCCGGGCTGCCGCCCCTTCCTGCAGGTCGGCGGCTTTGTGGACGTTCAGGTTGTCCCAGACGAGGACGATGGGGCCGCCGAGCTGCTGGTGGGCGACGGTCAGCAGGTCGCGGTAGTCGCGCCAGGAGAAGCTTTTGCGTCCGTCGCGCGAGCCGTCGTCCCGGCGCGGCCGATAGATCAGCCTCGAGCGGTGGCCGGGTTTGTAGCAGGTCAGCGCGGCGATCGATATCCGTCTGCGGGAACGGCCGCGGACCCGCACCACCGGGGTCCGGCCGCGCTGAGACCAAGTTTTCGCCTGCGGCGGCGTCATGGAGAATCCGGCTTCGTCCTCGAAGACCAGCCAGGCTCCACTCACCGCCGCGAGCCTTCCGCGCAGGGCCACACCTCTTTGACCTACCCGGCCACCGCATCGTCGTCCCGCTCCATCGCCCGTCGGGCCGGGACCTGGCAGGACCATCCGTTAAGGACCAGCAGCTTGCGCACGCCCTGGATCGTGTAGGTCAGGTGGAAGCGGCGGCCGATCACCGTCTTCACGCGGCTCAGGGTCCACCGCTGGTCTTCCCAGCCGTTAGCGGCCGGCCCTTTGGCCAGCTCTGCCTCCAACTGGGCGAACTGCTTATCGCTCAGTCGCGGCAGCGACGCCGGCCCCTGCGACCGCAGAGCACACGGACCGCCCGCGTCCCACACTTGCGGCCATCGCTGCACCGAGCGGAGGCTGACGCGCAGGTCCTTGGCGATCACCGAGCTCGCCTCACCCTAGGCGAACCGCTCCGCCGCCCGAAGTCGTAACTCCTCGCGGAACGGCTGACGTTCGGCAGTCAGCCCGCCCCCTTGTGGATACCGCATGTCCTGGTGATATCGCACAGACGACGAGCCGTCAGCCCCAATGACACCACGAGTTCAACCTCAGTAATCCTGAACAGGCCGTTTGCGTGTCAGATGATGGTATTGCGATCCTCAGTTCGCCGTGGGCGGCGCCCACCAACCGATTTGAGACACGGACGGCTTCCCGGCCACCGTACAGTTGTGGTCCTCAATCGCCTTGGAAGGCTACGTTACGTGAACTGAGTAGCGTACTCGTTCAAGGTGTCGAAGTTGCGATCCTCGGGCCCCGGAGGACGACCATCACGCCCGCTCGCCGCATGTACGAGTACTGGCACGACAGCACGTTAAGATTCTCGGTAGTCCTGGAAGGCGACCACCACGTTAGAGTCTATCGGCGACGGAACGGCGGAGACCTCGTTGCGATACTCGGCCGTCCCGAAGGACGGCCGCCACCTCATATATGACCACCAGTACGGCGAGTGCGCCAATCTGTTGCGATCCTCGGTCGTTGCGGAAAACGGCCGCCACTGACGCTCGCCGACGAACGGGACGCGGATCCAGTCGTTGCCATCCTCGACCGCCTCAGAGGGCGACCGCCGCTAGCCCGGTACTGGCGACGACAGAGACGTTTAATTCTCAGCCACTGCGATGGATCTGTCCAGTGCGAACAGAGCTGAACCCAGGTCTTCGGCTTGGGTTCCGTTGCGATCCTCAGCCGCCCCGGAGGGCAACCGCTAGATACGTGCGGCCAGTGGGCCACTCGACGAACGCAGCATTGAGATTCCCGGCCACCCTGGGGGTGGCCAGATTGTCCACCAATTGCCTGGCGCTGCGTACTTCGTGACGTCGATATTTCGATCCTCAGCCGCCCTGTACGGCGTCCGGAAACACTGACGGGCATTCCCCATATCAACTCTGCGTAGGCGTTGTGATGCCTGGTCGCCCCGGAAGCGACCGCTGGACGTATTAAGCTCTCTCCCCAGGCATGACGTGAGCATGGTTGCGATCCTTGGTCGCCGCGGAGGACGATCACCAAAAGCCAATGGCGCGGATTATCGAGGTGGTGGTGGCGTTGCGATCATCAGCTGTCCCAAGGGCCGACCGCCGCTCCGCTGGCTCGTAGTTGCCAGCGATCATAAGAAGGTTGCGGTTTTCGGACACCTCGGGCGAGCGCTAGCCGGAAATCCAGCTTGCCCATGGTGGTCTGCGTTATTAGTTTCGATGCTCAGCCGCCCTGGAGAAGCGCCGATGGCCTGCGCCAGTCGGTCCACGCACTGTTGCGATCCTGGGTTTCCCGGAGGACGACAACCACCCGAAGATAGGCGATCGTTCTTGGAGCTCTACACATTGCGATCCTCGGTCGACCCGAAGGACCACCTCCGTGGGGGACGAATTGCCGGAACTCAGTCGAGTACTCAGCATTGCGATCCTTGGCCAGCCTGGGGGCTGGTCCGCCACCATCTTGGGTGCTGTCTCGGAGGACGTAGCCCGCGGGGTTGCGATCCTCGGCCGTCCCGCCGAACGAGCACCCATGATTACCCGGCCCTTGGCGGCGCTCCCCCGGTGGTTGCGATCCTCGGTCGTCCTGGGGGACGACCGCCACTCACCGGCCGGCGTTGGAAATGTCCTGGCCGGGGTTGCGACCCTCGGCCGTCCCGAAGAGCGACTGCCACGGCCATGGTCCGGCCGATCTCTTGCGGCTCCAGCATGCGGTTGCGATCCTCGATCGCCGCATGGGGCGACCTCAAGACGTGTACCCCGCAACATTACCTGCTTGGCAAGATGGCGTTGCGATCCTTGATCGCTGTAGAAAACGATCGTCACCCTCCTCCTGGGAGCCACGCTCTCCCTCCGCGTCAAGCTGCGATCCTCGGCCGCCATAGAAGACGACCGCCCCTGCTGGGACCGGTAGACGGCCGCGATGACGTTCAGGGTGTTGCGATCCTCGGTCACAGTAAAGGACGACCGCCACTCAAGCATCGGCTCCTGGTGCTCTTTGGCCGCGCGGGTGTTGCAATCCTCGGTCGCCGTAGCAGACGACCACCACGGCGACGAGGTCGTCGGGTGCATCAAGAGCCAGGAGTTGTGATCCTCAGCCGTCGGAGAAAATGACCGCCACGATTCGATCCAGTGGTGCGTCTCGTTCAGAAGAGTGTTGCGATCCTCGGTCGCCCCTAGAGGACGACCGCCACTGGGCCACCATGCGTACTGGACGAGGGAAAAGCAATCGTTGCGATCCCTGGTCGCCGTAGGAGACGACCGCCACCGGAGGTCGGCGGCTACTCGTGGGGCAGTCTCTACATGTTGCGATCCTCGGTCGTCCCAGAAGACGACCGCCACTCGACTGGACAGTTACCGACGCCGAGGCGTTCCTGAGCGTTGTGATCCTCGGCCACCCGAAGGGGCGATCGCCATCCTCGGGCACCGTGTGGGGACGTGGCCGATCGGGGCGTTGCGATTCTTGCCCGCCACGTAGGACGACCGATATCTGCACGGCGCGCACCGCTTACCCGCTCACTCGAGGTGTTGCGAGCCTCGGTCGCCCCGAGAGGCGACCGCCAAGCCTCACCACGTCTTCCCAGCGCCAAGGATGAGGAGGTTGCGATCCTCGGTCACCTCGGGGCGATCGTTAGCCGAAAAATTGTCTGGAAAGGCGCCAGTCATTCCCACCCGGCGTCCCGCATTGGAGATTTCTTGGCAAGGGTTGCGATCCTCGGTCATCCCCAAAGACGACTGCCACCGCCGCTACTGGCTTGGGGTGGACTACGGCACCACGTTGCGATCCTCGACTTCCTTGGCGGGTGAGTTCATTCGATGAACCGGGTCAGGGTCACTCCGGTGGGGATCTTGTCTTCGTCGATGGTGATCCGGTCGGTGTAGTCGTCCCAGGAGCGTGCTTCGCTGTGGCCGAGGGGTTTGATGCGGATCAGGTCGAAGAGCTTGTGTGCGGGGGCTCGTCCGTAGGCGTCGTCGTGGGAGAAGACGTACAGTCCACGGATGGCCATTTCGCCGCGGGATGACGCCCTGTCGTGGTCGAGCATCATGGTCAGGGCCTGCCAGTAGGCAGCAAGGTCTTCCGGAGTGACTCGGGCCTTGGCGCCGAGGGCTCCGGAGTAGAAGCCGTGGCCGCGGTAGAGGCCGTAGGGGACGTAGTGCTTGTTGCCCATCTCGGTGACCTTGCCCTTGGCCAGGTCCTCGGGCTTGTTCGGGGCGACACGGGTGATGCCGGCCTCGAGTGGGGTGACGGGGTCGATGGAGCGGGAGAAGGTGAGCTGCATGGGTCCGCGGGCCCTGCCGGCGTGCTTCTTCTGGTCGCCCACGGACATGACGGCTCCGAACAGGCGCACGTCCCAGAAGTTTCGGATCATCCATTCTTGCGCGGTGGCGGTTTCGCCTTCCTTGGCGCCCCCTTCGATGTAGGCGCGCTGGATCTGCGGGTTGAGGGCAACACCTTGCTCTACGTACATCTCGAAGCCGGGCTTGCCCTGGTGGACGAGGGTGATGGTATTGCGGATCTTGCGCTTGAGGGCGACGTCGGTGATGAGGCCCTGGCCGGTGATGGGGTCGGTGCGGGGCATGCCTCCGGCGTCGGGGTCACCGTTGGGGTTGCCGTCCTTGACGTCGATGAGGAAGACGTAGTCGTGCTTGCGGGTGGGGTCCAGGTGCGCGTCGGTCATGGTTGTGCTCGTGTCCTTCCGGGGCAGTGGCATCGTGGTGAACGGGTGGCGGCAGGCGTCTACCAGAGGGTGCTGTCCGAGGATTCGGTGTCCTCGGCGGAGACTTCGGGAAGGGCGTCCGCTTGCTGTTCTGCGGCAAGTTCCTTGCCGGCTTCCCGTGCCTTGATGGCTTGTGCCGCAGCACGTGCGGAGTGGGCTCGCTGGTGGTCGTAGCCGAGGATGAACAGGGCCTGCTGCTCGGTGCTCAGGTGCGCGGGAATGGTGTCGAGCAGGTCGAAGACGTCTCGCAGTCTGTTGTCCATGGCCTTGGCTGCGGGTTCGCTGGCCCGGCCGATGGTGCGCAGGTGCGGGCGTGCTCCGATACGGAGGCGGGTGAGGACGGCTCGGGGGGAGACTACGGCAGTGCTCAGGTACTTGTCGGTGATGGTGGTGTTGACCTTGGGCATGGCCTTGCGCTGGATCGCTTCGAGCATGGCCATGATCCGTCCGCATACATAGCCGGGCTCGGTCGACTGGGGGTTCAGCTGGGGCACACAGAGCTCCTTGTGGCGGGTGGTGGTACGGATCAGGGCGAGGCGTAGCAGGGCGAGGCGGGGCCGGTCGAGGTGGTGGTCGGCGCGGATGCGTTGCAGGAGGACCGGCAGGAGATGGGCTGGTGGTGCGGCGCCGTGGAGTGCGGCTTTGGTGAGGTCGGCCTGGAGGTGCTTGGGGACGGTGGTGTCCATGTATTTGTTCTTGTGCTTGTCCCAGCGGGCGCAGGCGAGGGCGAGTCGCCAGACCGACCAGTAGGTGTAGATGTTGTTCCAGCCGTCCCAGGTCTGTTGGTCGGCGAACCAGGTCCCGAGTCTCTGTTTCAGTTCGGGGACGGGGATGGTGATCCAGTCGGCGACGATGACCCTGTTGGTGTTCACCCGCAGAGTGAGGGCGTAGAAGGCATCCTCGTCGAGGACCGTCAGCGCATCTCGTCCCCTTTGGGGGTGGCGGAGGCCGGCGACGAGCTGGGCCACTTCCTCGGGCTGGGGGTCGCGCAGGGTCCACATGGATGTGTCGGTGTCGGGATCGCGGGTCCACCAGACGATGGCGGAGTCGTCGGCAAAGGCGCGGTGTTCGGGGTCGGCGAGCAGCGTGTTCAGAGCGGTGGCAGACTTGGTGCCGCAGTCGACGCAGATGGGGGTGGCACCGAGTTGCTTGGTGCTGGCACGGAAGTGGGCGGGTTGGTTGAGGCAGACCAGCTGGGTGTTCATCCCGGAGTTGGGGATGCCCTTGATGGGAACCGGGAGCGTGGACAGCAGGGGCATGACGTGTCCGCACACGAGGCAGAGGCCCTGGTTCGCCTTGCCCGTCTTCCCGCTCTTGGCTTTCTTGACCTTCTCGGCCCACCAGCTCTTGGCTTCTGGCAGGTCGTGGATCCACTCGCCGTCCACGCTGATGGCGATGAGGTGGTCCTTGTCCATCTCCAGCGGCCACGCGTTCAACGGCTGGCTGTTCAGCCACGCGGACACTGTCTGCGCCTGGGAAAGATGCGGGTGGTCGTCGCACCAGGAGGTGACCAGGTCGCGGTAGGCGGCATGTCGAGTTCTCGCCTTGGTGACGTCGACAGAACCGATCGAGAGAGTCTTTTCCCCGTCCGGTCCTTTGATCAGGCCGGGGTGGGCGAGCGCGAACTGTGCGGTGTCGGCTAACAGGAGCGGTGCCGGCTTGGACCCGGAGCGGCCGGTGTACGGGGCGGTGATCTTCCGCCCTTCCTGACGAAGGTCGATGACCAGCGGTTCGGTGCTCCCCATGCCGGTGCCGGAGAGGTCGATCTGCCACATGACCCGACGTGCGAGGTAGTACTCGGGGGTGTCCTCCTGGCGGCTGTCGGCCTGCCGGACAAGGCTCTGCAGCAGCATTTCAGGCCACCTCCTCCGCGGAGGCGCGCCCCTCGGCGCCGGGCATGCCACTGACTTCGGCGGGGGCGAGCGGGCGGTCGGGCACGTGGAGAATTCCGTACTCGAGGCTGGCTCGAAACCAGTGGTAGCGCTCCTTGCCTTTCGGGAGGTAATCGATGTGGTGGAGCATCAGTCCGAGCTCGTCGATGGGCGGAATGCCTGCCTGGTCGACGGGAGTGACCGCACCAGCTTCCTCCGCCGACCCGTGGGGACCGAAGAAGGCTGCGAACTCACGGCAACCGAAATGGGGTTGCTCGTAACAGGCGCCCCGTGCGAGCCGACGGTCGAACTGGTCGCGGTACTTCGGCAGGGGCGCGGTGCACCGGTCGGTGGCGTGGATGGTCGCGTGGATGCGGTAGGCGACATCGCTCAGGGCGACGGTGACCCGCTGGCCGCGGTCTTCGGCGACATCGTAGTAGTAGCCGTTATTGGCCCGCAGGCTCTCGTAGGCGTTCTTGGTGATGATCGAGTTGTTGACCTCGTTGCGCCGGAAGCGGGTCCACCTCACCGGCTTGAGCTGTTCGATCCGCTCGATCCGGTAGGTCATCTCCGGCTTCCAGAAGATGGCCTCCAGGAGGCCCCTCGCCGCGGAAGGGGTCATGATCGGATAGGAAACACGTTCGACCTTGAGTTCCGGACGGGTGAAGCAGGCCAGCGGCCCCCATGCCTCCACCTGGACATGAAGGGGCCGGTCACCCCTCTCCTCACGCTGCTCTTGGGGACGTGACGCAGTCATGCACTTGTTCCCTTCCTTGCCTGCCGGCGCAGGCCATTGTCAGTGCCTGCGGCTAGCTTCCTTACGTCGCGCGCCCCCGAGGTCTGCACTGTGCGCTTCGAGGGGTATGCGGCGATCTGGTCGGATCTCAGCGCATAACTGATGGAAAGTCAAATACGCTTGTAAGTAGTGGAGTTGATGTGTTAGCTGACCCAATATCGACCCATGAGGGCAGGCTCGTGGCCCACTCGCCGGGCTATCAAGGGACATGGCACTCGTACGAAGACCACGCCCGCGGGACGGGCGAGCTGGCTCGTCGGTTCGCCGAGCCATGGGGTGGCGGGGACCTTGCCTACCGGCTCGGACGCGACCACGACACGGGCAAAGGAGCCTGCGCGTGGCAGGAGGGGTTGATCGAGGAAGTCACCACCGGTCGCAAGGTCAGACGGCCCTCGCACAACGGCGCCGGAACGCTCTTGTTCGGCCGGGCGGCCGAGCAGGTCCCCGTTCTGCTGCCCTGTGCCAGTGTGATCGAGGGACACCACACCGGTCTGTCCGCGTGGTCGGAAGTCCGGCTCCGGCTGAAAGCCCTGATGGCCGACTCCAGTGAGGTGGACGAAGCCATCCATCGCGTCGCCGCGATCATGCCGGAAATCCTTGACGGCTCATGCCCAGCCGCCCCGGACTGGCTCGACCCCCGCGACAAGGTCGCTGTGGAAATGCTGGTCCGCATGACCTACTCGGCCGTGGTTGATGCTGACCGGCTCGACACCGCCGCCCACTTCAGGCCCGGCACACACATCAGGCCACACGTCGGGATGCATGGGCTGTGGGAACGCTACGAAACCCGCCGACAGGAGGCAATCGGCGAACGCCAGCGCTCCAAGGGAGCCTCCTGGCTGGACAAGCTCCGCGAGAACGTCTACCAGGAGGCTCTTGAGGCCGCCGCCGGCAATCCTGGCGTGTACCGGCTCCACCTTCCCACCGGCGCCGGAAAGACGTTCACTGGCGGAGGCTTCGCCCTCCGCCACGCTTCCCTGCACGGACTGCGACGCGTCATCGTCGCAGTCCCGTTCATCTCGATCACGGAGCAGAACGCAGCAGAGTACCGAAGCCTCCTGGACCCGGAGCAAGGACCATCCGTGGTGCTGGAACACCACTCTGCCGTAAATGTCGAAGCACGACAGTCCGCCGCCCCCTCGACAAACGTGCGCCACGGCCAGAAGGTGGGGCAGCCGAACCGGTGGGCGAAACTGGCGACCGAGAACTGGGACGCCCCCTTCATCGTCACCACCACCGTCCGTCTGATCGAAACAATCTTCGGAAACACCCCCTGGGCCACTCGTCGGCTTCACCGGCTCGCCAACTCTGTAATCGTCCTGGATGAGGTCCAGGCTCTTCCCGACGGGCTCCTGACGCCGATCCTCTCGGGCCTGCGGGAACTCGTGGAGCACTACGGCGTGACCCTCGTGCTGTCATCGGCCACCCAGCCGGAACTTGCCGCACTGAATCCCTGGCGCTCCGGCCTCCCACAGCGCAACGTCGTCGCCGACCCCGCGCCGCTCTTCGAACAACTGCGCCGGGTCAGGTACGAATGGCGGACCGGCCCGAACGTGACCCTCGCAAGCATCGCCGCCGAGGCGGCCGAGCACGATCAGGCCCTCGTCGTGGTCAACGGGACCAAGGACGCCAGCCGGATCCATCGCATCTGGTTCACTACGAACCGCGACGAAGACCCAGGCATCTTGCACCTGTCAACCCGCATGACCGGCGGCCACCGCCGAGAAACCATCCAGGCGACGAAACAACGTCTGGAGAAGAGCCTGAAAACGCTCCTCGTGTCGACCTCGCTCATCGAAGCCGGCGTCAACCTCGACTTCCCCTGCGGATACCGCGCCAGATCAACACCGGAGTCCGAACAGCAGGCCGCCGGTCGGATCAACCGCGAGGGCAAGCGCCCCGCGAAGGACAGTGTCATGACCGTCTTCGACCCTCAAGACGGCCTCAAACCGGAGATGGTCTACAACACGTGCGCCATCGCAGCAGCCTCCCGCCGCTTCGGCGGCGGGCGGGCTGATCCTGACGATCTGGACGCCCTCCGCTCGTACTACCAACACCGCTACCGCCTCCAGGCAGGACAACACTCCAAGGACCCCAACGGAGCCACCGGGGAAGTCATCGAGGCGCTGCGAGCGAAGCTGCACTACCCGGAGGTCGCACACAGCATGCGGATGATTGACAACGAGCACTCCGCGGCTGTGGTCGTCATCCGTCCCCACCTCAAAGAAGAACCGCTACAGACCGCCCAGAAGGCAATCGACCAACTCCGCCGCGGCCTGCCGACACCATCGACCTCCCGAACCCTGCAGGAACACATGGCATCCATCCCCAAACGGGAGCTGGAACTGGCGATCAACGCCGGCCACGCCATCGAAATCGCCGGTGACCTGTACCAGTGGGTCGGCTCCTACCACTCCCAACGAGGCATCGAACCTCCCGCATGACCATTCAGACCACCGAGTAGCCTCGCAACTAGTGCGTTTGCCATTTAGTGATCGTTTCTGATGCGGCCAAGGATCGCAACGAATGGACGAGTCGGCGCGGCATCGCGCTCAACACTAAGTGTCGGTCACCGTCCGGGACGGCCGAGGATCGCAACTACGAGCAGATCCAGAAGAACCGGCGCGAAGCCATATGTCGGTCGATCTTCGAGGCAGCCGAGAAACGCAACAGCATCATCGAGCGTGCCGGAGGGCGGCCCCCACCAATGATGGCTGTCCTTCGGAACGACCAAGGATCGCAACGACGAGACCTACCTGTACAACACGCCGAAACTCCGCATGGCGGTCGCCTCTCAGGGCGATTAAGGATCGTAACGACTCGGAGGGCGAGTACGAAGAAGACGTGATGCAGCTGGCGTGGCCTTTCGGGGCGGCCGAGGATCGCAACTTGCACTCGCAGGCCTCATTCACGAACGGGCAATCGAATGGCGGTCGCGCTTAGGCGCGGCCAAGGATCGCGACTTCCCTGGCTCGCTCACCCTGGAGACCCGCACCTACTATGCGGTCGCCCCTTGGGGCGGCTGAGGATCGCAATCAGGCCCTCATGGGTACGGTGGTCACGCCGGTCCAGATAGCGGTCGTCCCTCGGCGCGTCCGAAGATCGCAACCACCAGGTCGTCAGCCACCTCATCGCCACCGGCGACATGGCGGTCGCCCTTCGGGGGCGGCCGAGGATCGCAACCGCGGGTCCACGAGGTGACCGACCTCAAAGCCATAGGATGGCGGTCGCTCTTCTGAGCGGCCGAGGATCGCAACGTCTTCGACACGATCGACGGCGACAAGCGCAACCGGCACGGCGGTCGTCGTTCGGGTGGCCGAGGATCTCAACGGCTGGGTCCAGGCATCGAGCCACGCGCGGACGTGGATGGCGGTCGCCCTTGGCAGCTGATGATCGCAACGGCAACTCCGCGGCTGGCCAGAAGGCGATTGGCGGGAATGAGGGTTGTCTCCTTGGGGTGGTGGAGGATCGCAATATCGTGACGCCCGGTACCCCGCTCGCTATGACCCGCCATGGCCGCCGTCCTTCGGAAAGACCTAGGATCGCAACATCGAAACCGGCCGCTTCCTGCGCCCAGGCGAAGCATGGCGGTCACCCTTCGGGGTGGCCTAGGATCACAATTGATCGTCAGCCTTGATGAGTCAGGGCACGGCTGCAATGGTGGTCGCCCTTCGGGGCGGCCGAGGATCGCAACAACCTGACGACGGAGGGGACGGATTACTTCGTCAAATGGCGGTCGCCCTTCGGGGCGGCCGACGGTCGCAACAGGGCGTAGAAGCAGGCGATAACCGAGAGTGCGGAGGATGGCGGTCGCTTTTCAGGGCGACCGAGGTTCGCAACACGTCGACCAGGTCGATGTGCACTAGTCGGCGCAGGACATGGCAGTCGCCCTTCGGGATGACCGAGGATCGCAACGTGTTGCCCTCGACGGTCCAGATCGAGTCGGCGTCGTATGGCGGTCGCCCGTCGGGAGGCCGAGGATCGCAGTGTCCTGCTGGGCGGGGTGGGTACGCTCAGGCATGGCATGGCGGTCGCCCTTCGGGGCGGCTGAGGATCGCAACATGATCGGCATCACGAATGCTGGTGTCGGCCACACTGATGGCGGTCGCCTTTCAGGGCGGCCGAGAATCGCAACGAGGAAACCGTCCTGATCGTGGCTCCTCCCCGGTAGATGTCGGCCGCCCATCGGGGCGGCTGAGGATCGCAACGCAGCTCCAGCGGCCGATATGCGGGTTGGTGCATGACGGCGATCGCCCATCGGGGTGGCCGAGGATCGCAACCTCCGCGCCTGCCTCGACGAAGACGAGCAGGACGCCCAAGGCAGTCGCCCTTCAGCACAGCCGAGGATCGCGCCTTCAGCAGCGTGTCGATCGGGTCGGCGGCAGTAAACGGCGGTCGCTTTTGGAGCGGTGGAGGAGGATCGTAACGGCAAGGAGTCCCGCGAGTCACCGAAGAAGGTCGACGGTGGCGGTCGGCGTTCGGGCAACCGAGGATCGTAACCACGTCTTGACCATCTTCCGCTGGGCGCCGCCCCGGATGGCGTCGCCCCTCGGGGCAGCCGAGGATCGCAACCCGTGCCCGGAGTCGCTGATGGCTCCAAGCCACCAACGGCGGTCGCCATTCGAGGCGACCGAGGATCGCAACGCGTCGACCTCGGCCAAGCACCCACCCGGGATCGTATGGCGGTTGTCCTTCGGGGCGTCCAAGGATCGAACCCAAGGACGGACGGTCCGCTACAACCCGCCGCCCGACGGCGGTCGTCCTTTGGGGGCGGCCGAGGATCGCAACGGCGTGTACAAGCTCGCAGTCGCCGACAAGTGCCGCATGGCAGTCGCTCTTCGGTGCGGCCGAGGATCGCAACCAAAGCGTCAAAGACACCGCGTACGAAGACGTACAGAGACGGCGGTCGCCCTTCAGACCAACCGAGGATTACAACACGTCTGCCCTGTCAAAGACGCCATGGAGACCCTCATGATGGTTGCCTTTCAGGGCAGCCGAGGACCGCGACTGCTGTGAGTACCTTGGATGCTGGCTAGCAGGCCGATGGCGGTCGTCCTTTGGAGCGGCCGAGGATCGCAACGGCATTTTCGAGTGCAGCTTGGGGTGGGTGGTAAGCATGGCGGTCGCCCCTCGGGGCGACCGAAGATCGCAACCCGGTGGTGCTCGGGGACGAGATCGACCGGACAGACAAGGCGGTCACCTTCCGGGGCGGCCGAGGGTTGCCACAGCTTCCGCTCGGGCTGGTACCTGGACGCCTCAGTCATGGCGGCGCCCGTCGGGAAGCCGAGGATCGCAAAGTCTTGCTGGGTGGGGTGGGTACGCTCAGGCATGACATGCCGGTCGTCTTTCGGGACGGCCGAGAACCGCAACACCAAGCGGGCGTCGGCACGAGTGACGGCCAGCCTATGGCGGTCGCCCCTGGGGCGGCCGAGGATCGCAACGGGACCACATCGAACTCGACGGACCCCACCTGGAAACGGCAGTCGCCCTTTGGGGTGGCCGAGGATGAGACCGACGGATACCACGTCGATCGGATCGTTGGTGCGGTGGACGGGCGTGACCGAGTACTCGATGGTCTCGCCTTTGGTGTCGATCGCCTCCCGGGTCCGGTCATCCGTCTTCCGCGCCACGGGTGAGTCGGCGAACCGGTGCATGGTGACGAAGTTGCGGGGTCCTTGTTCGAGCCGCCGATCTGAGCACCGAGCAGGTGGGTTTTGTTCAGATTCTTTTACGACGACGAAGCGGGCGAGGGCGGCGGTGAGCGTGCGCGCGTCCGCGGGGGTGAAGCCGTGGGCGAGGAGGATGGTCAGGCGGCGTTCGTGGCGGTGGCGTTCGCCCCCTGGCCATCGGCACGGCGGTCTCGGCCGTCCCGACACCGCTGTACGTCCTCTGTCGGCAGCGCTGGGGGTTCGACGTTCACCGGCACCGCGGTCCAAGCCGCCCACTCCGGCTACGTCATCGCCGCCCTGCTGCTGGGCGGCCTCCTGCCGAGGAAGTCTTCGTCGTCCGCCCATGTGCCGGTGCCGCCGGGGGCGGTTCCCGTCGAAGCGGTGCCGCAGAGCACCGCGCCGCGCACGGCGAGCGGCCAGGACCTCTTGTCCCCTGCCGGGAAGTCGGGGTAGCGTCCGCGCCGACGCTGTCTACGGGGGGACGATCCACGGTGCGGCTGCTGGTCCTGGGCGGTTCGGTGTTCGTCGGGCGGGCAGTGGTGCAGGCCGCACTGGCTCGCGGCTGGGAGGTCACCACCTTCAACTGGGACCGCTCAAACCGCGGCCCGGGCGGGGTGGAGCGGCTGACCGGGGACCGCACCGATCCCGCCGACCTCGCCGCCCTGCGCGGGCGTTCCTGGGACGCGGTCGTCGACACCTGGGCGGGGCGGGCCGAGGCGGTGCGGGAGTCGGCGTCCCTGCTGGCCGGCAGCGTCGGCCACTACAGTTATGTCTCCAGTCTGATGGCCTATCACTGGCCCGTCCCGAGGCCGCTCACCGAGACGGCCCCGCTGCGCCCGCCGTCCCCCGGTTCGCATACCGAGGACTACCCCGCCCGCAAGGCGGCCGCGGAGCGGGCGGTGGTGGAGGTCATGGGCGACCGGGCACCTGGAGACCGTCCGCACCGACGACGGGCAGGCGGACCGGCCGGCCCGGCTTCCCGTGAGTTACGTCATCCGGCACGGCGACGAC
>NZ_JBSFVR010000141.1:0-18146 GCF_053592415.1 Streptomyces sp. NPDC002690
CGCCAGCACCCGCCGTCCGCACCCGCACCGCGCCCGCCGTCCGCGCGCCGCCCCCGCCGCAGCGGCCCGTGAACCCCGCTCCGCCGGGGAGCAAAGGGGGTAATGCGGGGGAGTCACGGAGATCCGCACCGCGCCCGTCCCGGCGGCCCCGGTCGCCGTCGCGAGGCCTCCATACCCTGCGGGGTGCGGCCGGGGTTCACCCGCTCGGCGCCAACGCCCGCGATCCGTACCGTTAGTGTGGGGCCCCGTCCGAGACACGCCAACGCCCTCCCGGGGCGCGCGTGTACACCGATGCAGCCTCACCGGGGGGAACGCCCCCGGAACCCGGCCGGAGGGCCCGTACCTCGATGTCCGTGCAGAGTCACCCGGCGGCGCCGAACGCGTCCGCCCCCCCAGAGTTCCCCCGGCACGTCGTCACCGCCGTGCTCGTCTCCCACGACGGCGCACGCTGGCTGCCCGACGCGCTCGCGGGCCTGCTCGGGCAGGAGCGCCCCGTACAGGACGCCGTCGCCGCCGACACCGGCAGCGCCGACGACTCCGCGCGGCTGGTCACCGAGGCGCTGGGCGGTGACCGCGTCCTGCACCTCGCGCGCCGGACCGGCTTCGGCGCCGCCGTCGACGAGGCGGTACGCACCACGACCGTGCTGACCGCCGACGACCTGCCGTACCTCAAGCGCCCCAGCGGCTGGGACCCGGTCACCAGGACCTGGCGCGACGACGCCTACGACCTGCCGGAACTTCCCTACGGCGAACCCGTCCAGTGGCTCTGGCTGCTCCACGACGACTGCGCCCCCGAGACCGACGCCCTCGCCGAACTCCTGCGCGTCGTCGACGTCGACCCGCAGGCCGCGATCGTCGGACCCAAGTTGCGCGGCTGGTACGACCGCCGGCAACTGCTCGAAGTCGGCGTCACCATCGCCAACAGCGGCCGCCGCTGGACCGCGCTCGACCGGCGCGAACAGGACCAGGGCCAGCACGACCAGGTCCGCAGCGTCCTCTCCGTCTCGTCCGCGGGCATGCTCGTGCGGCGCGACGTCTGGGAGGAGCTCGGCGGTTTCGACCGCAGACTCCCCTTGATGCGCGACGACGTCGACCTCTGCTGGCGCGCCCACATGGCCGGACACCGGGTGCTCGTCGCCCCCGACGCCGTGCTCCGGCACGCCGAGGCCGCCGCCCGCGAACGCCGCCCCATCGACTGCGCCGGACGCTCGGTGGTCGGCCCGCACCGCGTCGACCGTGCCGGTGCCGTCTACGCCATGCTCGCGAACAGCCCGGCCAAGAAGCTCCCCTGGGTGCTGCTCCGCCTCGTCGTCGGCACCCTGCTCCGCACCCTTGCCTACCTCGTCGGCAAGGTCCCCGGCCAGGCGATCGACGAGGTCACCGGCCTCGTCGGCACCCTGCTGCGGCCGGGCAGGATCATGGCCGCCCGCCGCGCCCGCGGCAAGGGCACCGTCGACCCGGCCGAA
The DNA here is from genome assembly GCF_053592415.1 of Streptomyces sp. NPDC002690. Lineage (NCBI taxonomy): Bacteria > Bacillati > Actinomycetota > Actinomycetes > Kitasatosporales > Streptomycetaceae > Streptomyces > Streptomyces sp. NPDC002690. The sequence continues at coordinate 1,467 of NZ_JBSFVR010000141.1, forward strand.
CTCCGGTCACTCTTCCCGCCGCCCGGTGCCACCGTCCGCGCCACCGTCGAGCAGGTCGCCGGCAACTTCGGCTCCCGCTCCGACGCCGACGCCGCGGGCGGCTCCCGTCACGGGGCCGTCGAGTCCGGACCCGGCGGCGACGACGCCGACTTCCTGGAGATCGAGCAGTTCGCCCGGCTCAAGCGGATCGGCCGCAAACCCGGCCCCGTCCTCTTCGCCCTCCTGCTGCTCGTCTCCCTCCTCGCCTGCCGCTCCCTGCTCGGCGGCGGCGCCCTGGCCGGCGGCGCGCTGCTGCCCGCGCCGGACTCCGTCTCCGACCTCTGGGGCCGATTCGCGGACGGCTGGCACCCCGTCGTCACCGGCTCCACCGAGGCGGCCCCGCCCTACCTCGGCGTACTCGCCGCGGTCTCGGCGCTCTTCCTCGGCTCCACCGGCTTCGCGCTGACCCTGCTGCTCGTCTGCTCGGTGCCGCTCGCCGGACTCACCGCCTACTTCGCGTCCCGGCCGCTCATCGAGTCCCGCCTGCTGCGGGCCTGGGCGAGCATCGCGTACGCCTTCCTCCCGGCCGTCACCGGCGCGCTGGCCACCGGGCGCCTGGGCACCGCCGTGCTCGCCGTGCTGCTCCCGCTGATGGCCCGTACCGCCGTCTCGGCCCACGGCCTGCGCGGCGACGGACGGGTCCGCGGCAGCTGGCGGGCCACCTGGGCCTTCACCCTGCTGCTCACCTTCAGCACCGCGTTCACCCCGATCGTGTGGCCGCTCGCCGTCGTCCTCGGCCTGGGCGTGCTCGCCCTGCGCCGCCGGGACATCGCCGCGTACGGACTCCGGTTCCTCGCCACCGTCGGCACCCCGCTGCTCGTCCTCGCGCCCTGGTCGCTGAGCCTGCTGACCCGGCCGTCCGACTTGCTCCGGGAAGCGGGCCTGGACCTCGGCGACGGCACCGCGTCCGCCGTCGACCTGCTCTCCCTCAGCCCCGGCGGCCCCAAGGGCACCGGCTCCGTCCTCCTCTTCGGCATCGTCCTCGCCGCCCTCGCCGCGCTGCTGCGCGGCGAACGGCAGACGGCGATCCGCGCCTCCTGGGCCGCCGCGCTCGTCGGCCTGCTCTTCGCGGGCGTCAGCAACGGCTCCACCTGGGCCGGTCCCGCCACCCTCGTCTACGGCACCGCGCTGATCGCCGCCGCCCTGCTGGGCGCGGACGGGGCGCGGGTCCGCGTCGCCGCCCTCAGCTTCGGCTGGCGGCAGCCGGTGGCCGCGCTGATCGCGCTCGCCGCCGCCGCCGCGCCCGTGCTCGCCGCCCTCGCCTGGATGGCCGGCGGCGCCGCCGGACCGCTGGAGCGCCGCGACCCGGTGCAGGTCCCCGCGTTCGTCGCCGAGGAGAGCGGCACGGCGGACCAGCCGCGCACCCTGGTGCTCGGCGGGACCTCGGCAGGCTCGGTCTCGTACACCCTGGTCCGCGGCTCCGGCGCCCGCCTCGGCGACGCGGAACTGACCTCGGCGACCGGCAGCGACAGCCACCTGGACAAGATCGTCGCCAACCTGGTCGCGGGCTCCGGCGCCGACCAGGGCCACCAGCTCAGCGGCTTCGCCGTGCGGTACGTGCTGGTGCGCGACGGCGCCCCGCGCGAGATGGGCCGGGTACTCGACGCGACCCCCGGCCTCAGCCGCCTCAGCCAGCTCGACGGCAGCGCCCTGTGGCGGGTCGACCAGGACGTCGCGCGCGTCATGATCGTCCCGGCCTCCGGTGACGGCGAGGGCGTCGCGGTGCCCTCGGGCGCCGTGGAGTCCCACACCAAGATCCCGGCGGGCGAGGACGGCCGGGTGCTCCGCCTCGCCGACGCGGCCGACCCCGCCTGGCTGGCCACCCTGGACGGGAAGCCCCTCACCCGCAAGACCGTCGACGGCTGGGCACAGGGCTTCGAGCTCCCCGCGGCCGGCGGCCGGCTCGACCTCACCTACGACACCCCGATCACGCACTCCGCGTGGATCTGGGCGCAGATCGGGCTCGCCGTGGTCCTCGTGGTCATGGCCCTGCCGGGCCGCCGCCGCGAGATCGACGACGACCTCCCCGAGGACGCCGAAGCCGCCGCCGCGGCCGACGCGGCCGAGGGCGACGGACGCCGGGCCCGCCGGCTCCGCGCCGCCGCCGAGGCGGAAGCCGCCGCCGCTGCGGCCGAGAGCGACCCGTCGCCGGACGGCTCGCCGGACAACCCCGGCTTCGACCCCGAGCCGTACGCCCCGGCGGACGGCGAGGACGGCGCCTACGTCCCGGCCCAGGCGCAGGCCCAGGCCCAGGCCCAGGCCGAGGACGACAGCACGTACGCCGCGCAGGCAGAGGGGGGCGACGGCCTGTACTCCGCGCAGGCCGCGCAGCCCGGGGAGGCCGACGGCACGTACGCCGCGGTTCCCCAGCAGCAGTACGCCGAGTGGGACGGGCAGCAGTACCAGCAGTCCGCGTACGCGCCGTACCAGACCGGTCAGCAGCAGACCGGCGAGTACCAGACCGGCGAGTACCAGACAGGTCAGTACCCGGCCGGGCAGCAGTACCCCGCCGAGCCGTATCCGGCGGGCCAGTACGGGACCGACCAGTTCCAGCAGGTCGACCCGTACCAGCAGAACGCCGGCGTCCACGATCCGTACGGCTACGGGCAGCAGCAACCACAGGAACAGCAGCAGTACCAGGGTTACGAGACCCAGACCCCGTACGACCCGTACGCGGGGCAGCAGTACGGCGTCCACGACACCGACGAGCAGGTCGACCCGAACGCCCCGGACCAGGCGCCGTGGCAGACCCGTAACGCATCGCGAGGCGAGTCCGAGTGAAGTCCACACCCCTGTCCCTCATCGCGGGCGCCGTCGCCCTCGCCGCCGTCACCGGTTTCGCCGCGTTCAACGCGCCCGGTGACACCGCACCGGCGAAGGCGGCGTCCGCCTCGCGGCTGCCCGTCGAGCGGTCCAGCCTGCTCTGCCCGGCTCCCAGCGACTCCGAGCTGGCCGAGACCGTGTACACCTCCTTCACCCCGGCGGGGAAGGGAGCGAGCGGGGAGTCGGCCGCCGAGCTGAAACAGACGCTGCCCGTCACGGACGACGAGACCGACACCGGTAAGACCGACAAGTCTGACAAGACTGACAAGTCCGCCAAGGCCGACAAGGCAGCGGCGGCGGCCAAGAAGAAGGCCGAGAAGCCGGTCCTCGCGCTCAAGGAGGCCGGAAAGCCCGTCACGGCCGAGGCCGACGGCGCCGACGCGCCCGCGCTCGTCGGCACCGCCACCGGCGCGCTCGCCCCGGGCTGGAGCGCGCAGCAGACCACCTCCGTCTCCGTCGGCTCCACCCGCGGGCTGCTCGGCGTCAGCTGCACCGCGCCCGACACGGAGTTCTGGTTCCCCGGCGTCAGTACCGCCGCCACGTCGCAGGACTACATCCACCTGACCAACCCGGACGACAGCGCGGCCGTCGCCGACATCCAGCTGTTCGGCCCGGACGGAGACCTCAAGGCGGACGTCGGCGACGGGATCGCCGTTCCGGGGCACTCCGGCGTGGCCATGCTGCTCTCCACGCTGACCGACGAAGCGGTCGACGACGTCACCGCCCACGTCACCACTCGCAGCGGCCGGGTCGGCGCCGTGGTCCGGGGAGCCGAGGAGGACACCGGAAGCGACTGGCTGACCGCCGCCGCGGACCCCTCCGCCACGGTCGTGATGCCCGGCATCCCCGCCGACGCCACCTCGGTCCAGCTGATCGCGTTCGCGCCCGGCGACGACGACGCGGACGTCAAGGTGCAACTGATGGGGAAGACGGCGACCTTCGCCCCGGCGGGCAACGACACCCTGCACATCAAGTCGGGGATGACCGCGAGCGTCGACCTGAAGAACGTCACCCGCAAGGAGCCGGGCTCGCTGCGGCTCACCCCGGCCGAAGGCGGCCGGGCCACCCCGATCGTGGCCGCGCTGCGCGTGGTGCGGGGTACCGGCTCCGGCCAGGAGATCGCGTACATCCCGGCCACCCGGCCGGTCGGGGCCCGGGCGAGCGTGGCCGACAACCGGGCCAAGGGCTCGACCCTGTCACTCGTCGCACCCGGCGCCACCGCCCAGGTGAAGGTCACCGCCACGGCGGGCAGCGAGGGCGGGGAACAGGTCGTCAAGACGTACACCGTCAAGGGCGGTACGACCCTCGCGGTCACCCCGCCCGTCCCGTCCGGGCTCAAGGGCTCGTACGCGCTGACGGTGGAGACGGAGTCGGGCGGTCCGCTCTACGCGGCCCGCACGCTCGCCCTCCCGGAGGACGGCGTGCAGATGTTCACCGTGCAGACGCTGCCGGACGACCGGGGCACCGTCGAAGTCCCGGCCGCGGTGCAGGACCTGACGGTGCTGGACGACTGACGGCACGGACCGCACCGGTGGGCCCGTCAGGCGGCACGGGCCCACCGGTACGGGTGACGCCTCAGTCCTGCCCGTACCGGGGGTCCACGGACTCGGGGGAGAGCCCCAGCAGCTCCGCGACCTGTTCCACCACGACCTCGTGCACCAGCAGCGCCCGTTCGTCCCGGCTCTTCGACCGGATCTCGACGGGGCGCCGGTAGACGACGATCTGCGCGGGCTGACCCTTCGCCGCCGAGACCGCGCGCCCCAACGGCACCGTGTCCTCGAACGTCACCGGCGCGTCCTGCACCACGAAGTCCACCTCGGCGAGCTGCGGCCAGCGCCTCTCCAGACGCTCCACCGAGTCCTGCACCAGATCGCGGAAGGTGTCCGCACGACTCACCGACAGCGGCACCTGCGGCGGGGCCAACGGCCCGCGCATGCCGCGGCCGTGGCGGTCGCGGCGCCGGGGCCGGGGGTCGGGCGGGGGCGAAGGTACGGGACTGTCCATCACCGACGCAGCGTAACCCTCCCGGCGCGGGTGTCCGACGCCCGGGCACGGGGCGCCGCCGCCGTATCCGCAACTCCCGCCGAAGACATTTCAATCTCGATTTTCCGGCCAAGTTGAGCCACTTTTCGGCCCTGCTCGTGATCACCGAACCCTCACCCCCCGCCCTCCCCGTCACCACCGGGTGCTCACGTGCGCACACAAGCGGAACCACTGTGACCAGCCGCTCCCCGGCCGGCGGGTGACCGTCACGGCCCCCGGCAGGGCCCCCGCCACCGGGAACGACGAACGACACGGTGGCCCGAGCCGGGGGAGGGTCGTCGCAGCCCGCTCAAGAGTGCGGTACCGTCCAACGTCGTGAGCCCTGTACGTCGCTGTTCGCGCACTGCGTGCGGCCGTCCTGCCGTCGCGACACTGACGTACGTCTATGCCGACTCGACTGCGGTCCTCGGCCCGCTCGCCACCTACGCCGAGCCCCACTGTTACGACCTCTGCGCCGAACACAGTGAGCGGCTCACCGCGCCCCGGGGCTGGGAGGTGGTCCGGCTCACCGACTCCTCCGCCCCCACCCACCACAGCGCCGACGATCTCGAAGCGCTGGCCAACGCCGTCCGCGAGGCCGCCCGCCCGCGCGACCGGGGCCAGGACGGAACCGGCCGCGGGCCGCGTACCGCCGACCCCGTCGAGGTCGCGCGCCGGGGCCACCTGCGGGTCCTGCGTTCCCCCGACTCCTGACGGCACCCGCCCGCCGGCCCCGCACCGCCGGTGGGCGGCCCGTAACGGCGTACCGCGGGCCGGGTAGTTTGGGCGCTCAGCCCAGACCCCAGGAGGACCGGCCGTGGTTGCTGATCTGTCGCAGCTCGTGAAGGCGTACGACGTGCGCGGCGTCGTACCCGACCAGTGGGACGAGTCGCTCGCCGAACTCTTCGGCGCGGCGTTCGTCCAGGTCACCGACGCGGACGCGATCGTCATCGGTCACGACATGCGCCCGTCCTCGCCCGGCCTCGCCGGCGCCTTCGCGCGCGGCGCCCAGGCCCGCGGCGCCGACGTCACCCTGATCGGCCTCTGCTCCACCGACCAGCTGTACTACGCCTCCGGAACCCTCGACGTGCCCGGCGCGATGTTCACCGCCTCGCACAACCCGGCCCAGTACAACGGCATCAAGCTCTGCCGGGCCGGAGCCGCCCCGGTCGGCCAGGACACCGGCCTCGCCGACATCCGCGCGCTCGTGGAGCGGTGGTCCGAGCACGGCGCGCCCGCCCCGGCAGAGACCGGGGGGACGCTCACCGAACGCGACACCCTCACCGACTACGCCGCCCACCTCCTCGGACTCGTGGACCTGACCGCGATCCGGCCGCTCAAGGTCGTGGTGGACGCGGGCAACGGCATGGGCGGCCACACCGTGCCCACCGTCTTCGCGGGTCTGCCACTGGACGTCGTACCGATGTACTTCGAACTCGACGGCACCTTCCCGAACCACGAGGCCAACCCCCTCGACCCGGCCAACATCGTGGACCTGCGGGCCCGCGTCCTCGCCGAGGGCGCCGACCTGGGCCTCGCCTTCGACGGCGACGCCGACCGCTGCTTCGTCGTCGACGAACGCGGCACGGGCGTCTCGCCGTCCGCCGTCACCGCGCTCGTCGCGGAGCGGGAACTCGCCCGCAACGGCGGCAAGGGCACCGTCATCCACAACCTGATCACCTCGTGGTCCGTCCCCGAGGTCATCCGCGAGAACGGCGGCACCCCCGTCCGCACCCGCGTCGGCCACTCCTTCATCAAGGCCGAGATGGCCGAGCACGGCGCGATCTTCGGTGGCGAACACTCGGCGCACTACTACTTCCGGGACTTCTGGAACGCCGATACGGGCATGCTCGCCGCCCTCCACGTCCTCGCCGCCCTCGGCGGACAACCGGGCACGCTCTCCGCACTGCTCACCTCGTACGACCGCTACACCGGGTCCGGCGAGATCAACTCCACCGTCGCCGACCAGTCCGGCCGCCTCGCCGCGATCCGAGCCGCGTACGGCGACCGCGAGGACGTGACCTTCGACGAGCTCGACGGCCTCACGGTCGCCTCCACCGACTGGTGGTTCAACGTCCGGGCCTCCAACACCGAACCACTTCTGCGCCTCAACGCCGAAGCCCGCGACGAGGCCACCATGGCGGCGGTACGGGACGAAGCCCTGGCCCTCATCCGGGCATAGGCCGAGTCCGGCCATTCCCACCGGGCGGGCGCGAACGGCCGCGCACGGCCCCGCGCACGCACGGTCGGCGGGGGCCGCCCGTCCGACGTGAACCCAGGGCCCGTCCGACGCGGAACGCGCTCCGTTCATCCGCAGACCACCGTCTGTTCGTGCCCCGGCCGGGCGCGCGTACCGCCGCCGGGCGATGCTGCGACCGGCGCCGGTGAGTCGACCCGGTCGTCGCGCGGCCTCCGGTGCCTTGCCGCCCGGCCGTCGCGCAGCGGGGGGCCCGGTCCTGCCGGACCGCGTCCCCCGCACCCCGGCGGTAGGCTGGCCTCGCCCCAACCGCGCGAAGCTCAACCGCATGTTCGAAGGGACCCGCCCCATGGCGCTCGAAGCCGGCCTTCTGGAGATCCTCGCCTGCCCGGCGTGTCACTCCCCGCTCGACGACCGCACGGCGGACGACAGCCCGGAGCTGGTCTGCACCGGCGCCGACTGCGGCCTCGCCTACCCGGTCCGCGACGGCATCCCGGTCCTCCTGGTCGACGAGGCCCGCCGCCCCGCGTGACAGGACGCCGGGCACATCCGGCCGGTGCAGCCCCCGGAACCTCCGGCGGCGACCGGCCGCGACCGCGCCCGGCAGCCGCACACTGATCCGTACGGTGATCGGAGGCCCACCGCCATGCTCGACGAGACGTTGCTCGACGCCCCGGACGCCCGGGCCAGGGCCGACCGCCGAGGGCTCCTGCGCGGGGCCGCCGAGGCCGGCGCCCGCGTCCGTACCGCAGCCCTGCACGCGGCCGAGGCCGGCGTCGGAGGACTGACCCCCGAGGGCAGGCCGCGCGCCGTCCTCGTCGCCGGACCCGGCACCGCCGCCGCGGGCGTCGCCGACATCGTCGGCGCCCTCGCGGGAGCCGCCGCACCGGTCACCCGTATCCGGCCCACCGGCGTCGCCCCGGCCGGCGGAGCGCTGCGCTGGACCCTGCCCGGCTGGGCCGGCTCGGTCGACCTGCTCCTCATCGCCACCGCCGACGGCGCCGAACCCGGTCTCTCGCTCCTCGCCGAACAGGCCTACCGGCGCGGCTGCTCCGTCGTCGCCGTCGCCCCCACCCGCTCGCCGCTGCGCGAAGCCGTCGAGAGGGCCCACGGGCTCCTCGTCCCCATGGCCGCCGCCCCGCACGGCGAGTACGACGCCGAGACCTCGGCCGCCGGCCCCGGCACCCTGTGGGCGCTGCTCACTCCACTCCTCGCCCTGCTCGACCGGGTCGGCCTGCTCTCGGCGTCCGAGGAGGACCTGCGCAAGGTCGCGGACCGGCTGGACCGCACCGCCGAACGCTGCGGGCCCGCCATCGCCACGTACAGCAACCCGGCCAAGACCCTCGCCGCCGAGCTCGCCGACACGCTGCCGCTCGTCTGGACCGAGGGTGAAGCGGCGGGACCGGTCGGCCGCCGGTTCGCCGCCGTCCTCGCCGAACTCGCGGGGCGCCCCGCGCTCACCGCGCCGCTCCCCGAAGCCCTGCCCTCGCACGGCGGCCTGCTCGCCGGGGACTTCGCGGCCGGAGCCGACCCCGACGACTTCTTCCGCGACCGGGTCGACGAGGGGGAAGCACTGCGCGCCCGGGTCGTCCTCCTGCGGGACCGGCCCGCCGGCGGGCTGACCGCCGCACCCGCCGCCCGCGAACTCGCCCTCGGCCACGACACGGCCATCAGTGAACTCGAACCCGACGAGGGCAGCGAACTCGAAGCGCTCGCCGAACTCCTCGCCGTCACCGACTTCGCCGCCGTCTATCTCGCGCTGGCCACCGAACCTCCGGCTGCCGACAGCCCAGCCTGACGCGACCGGGCGACCCCCGGCGCACGCACTGCCCTGCCCCACCCTTTGACCCTCCGCCCGGAATCCCAAGGACCCGCAGGGGGCGTGCGGGGGTCACGGGGGCGGGCCGTACGGGCCGTGCGGGTGCACCCGCCCCGTCCGCACGGGCACCCGCACGCCACGCCCGTCCCACCTGCCACACCTGTCCCGTCCGTACGCCCGTCCTGCCTGCCACACCTGTTTCGTCCGTACACCCGTCCCGCCTGCCACACCTTCACGAAAGCCCGAGGACCACTCCATGGACCGGCTCTCCAACACCGTGCGCCCCTACGCCTGGGGCTCCACCACGGCCATCCCCGAGCTGCTCGGCACCCCGCCCACCGGGGAGCCGCAGGCCGAGATGTGGATGGGAGCCCACCCCGGAGCGCCGTCCCTGCTCACCCGCGACGGCACCGAACTCCCTCTCGACCAGGTCATCGCCGCCGACCCGGCCCGCGAACTCGGCTCCGCGACCGTCGAGAAGTTCGGCCCCCGCCTTCCCTTCCTCCTCAAGCTCCTCGCCGCCGGCGCTCCGCTCTCCCTCCAGGTCCACCCCGACCTCACGCAGGCCCGGCTCGGCTTCGCCGACGAGGAGGCCCGCGGCATCCCGCTCGACGCCCCCCACCGCACGTACCGGGACGCCAACCACAAGCCCGAACTGATCTGCGCCCTCACCCCCTTCGAGGGCCTCTGCGGTTTCCGCCGGCCCGAGGAGGCCGCCGCCCTGCTGGAGGCGCTCGGCGTCGACTCCCTCAAGCCGTACGCCGACCTGCTGCGCGCCCACCCGGAGGAGGACGCCCTGCGCGAGGTGCTCACCGCGATCCTCACCGCCGACCCGGCGGAGATGGCCGCGACCGTCACGGAGGCGGCGGCCGCCGCCGAACGTCTGGGCGGCCCGCACGCCCCGTACGCCGAGATCGCCCGCCACTACCCGGGCGACGCGGGGGTCATCGCCGCGATGCTCCTCAACCACGTGCGGCTCCAGCCCGGCGAGGCGCTCTACCTCGGCGCCGGCGTCCCGCACGCCTACCTCGACGGCCTCGGTGTCGAGATCATGGCCAACTCGGACAACGTCCTGCGCTGCGGACTCACCCCCAAGCACATCGACGTACCCGAACTCCTGCGCGTCGTACGCTTTGAAGCCACCGAGCCGGGCGTACTGCGCCCCGAAGCCGCGCCTTCCGGCGAAGAGCCGTACGAGACCCCGGTCGACGAGTTCCGGCTGTCCCGCTTCGACCTCTCGCCCGGAGCGGCCCCCGCCGACCTGACGGCCGCCACCCCGCAGATCCTGCTCTGCACCGCCGGCGCGCTCCGGGCCGGTGACCTGGAACTCGTACCGGGCGGCTCGGTCTTCGTCCCGGCGGGCGAAACGGTCGAAGCGTCAGGTAACGGCACACTCTTCCGGGCCACCGTGGTGGCCTGACGCACCACCCGTCCTCGGTGCTGCAACAATGTGCGGCCGTACCGCGACCATCACGCACGCGGCACCGATCCGCGTGTGCGGGACCGAATCACGCACGCGGCACCGATCCGCGTTTGCAGCACCGAGGAAGGGACACCAGGCACCCATGAGCGCGTCAGGCGGAACCAAGGCGATCGTGGCGGCACTCTCCGCCAACCTCGCCATCGCGGTGGCCAAATTCGTGGCGTTCCTCTTCAGTGGCTCCTCGTCGATGCTCGCCGAGAGCGTCCACTCGCTGGCCGACTCCGGCAACCAGGGACTCCTGCTGCTCGGAGGGAAGAAGGCACAACGCCAGGCCACCCCCGAGCACCCCTTCGGCTACGGACGCGAGAGGTACATCTACGCCTTCCTCGTCTCCATCGTCCTGTTCTCGGTCGGTGGCATGTTCGCGGTCTACGAGGGCTACGAGAAGATCAGGCACCCGCACCCCATCGAGGCCTGGTACTGGCCGGTGGGTGTGCTGGTCTTCGCGATCATCGCCGAGGGATTCTCCTTCCGTACGGCGATCACCGAGTCCAACCAGACCCGCGGCACGATGAGCTGGACGGACTTCGTCCGCCGCGCCAAGGCCCCCGAGCTCCCCGTCGTACTGCTGGAGGACTTCGGCGCGCTCATCGGTCTGGTCCTCGCCCTCGGCGGCGTCGGCCTCGCGCTCGCCACCGACGACGGCGTCTGGGACGGCATCGGCACCCTCTGCATCGGCATCCTGCTCATCGTCATCGCACTGGTGCTCGCCGCCGAGACGAAGTCCCTGCTCCTCGGTGAGTCGGCCGGACCCGAGCAGATCGCGAAGATCAGGGCCGCAGTCGTCGACGGCGACACCGTGACCGGCATCATCCACATGCGCACGCTCCACCTCGGCCCCGAGGAACTGCTGGTCGCCGCCAAGATCGCCGTCCAGCACGACGACACCGCGACCGAGGTCGCCAACGCGATCAACGCCGCCGAGACCCGCATCCGCGCGGCGGTGCCGATCGCGCGCGTCATCTACCTGGAACCCGACATCTACAGCGCCGACGCCGCGTCGACGGGCACCAACCCCGGCCGGTCCACCCTGGCCGAGGACGCCGAACAGCCCCCCGGCGAGTCCGGCGAGTCCAGCAATTCCGGCGAGTCCGGCAATTCCGGCGGCCCCGGGGGCCGAGCGGACTCCGAGGGCGAGAGCCCCGCCGGCCCGGGGCACTGACCCCCGCCGTTCCGTACGTCACGTGAGCGCACCGTCCTCCCAGTGGGCCGGTGCGCTCAACCCTGCTCGGTGTAGATTCGTACGCGTACCAGACGTCGCTGCTGATGGCGGTCGATCGGCCCGCGGAAGCGGACCGGCCGAGGGAGAGAGGGCCTCCGACGGACTGCGCTGCGAGTCCCGGGCATTCCTGTGCCCGGCGCCGCACAGCCAGCCAGCCCACCCTCGATCCTCACGAGGAGCAGACCCGCCATGACGACGGTCAGCCAGAACCAGGACTTCAAGGTCGCCGACCTTTCCCTCGCGGTGTTCGGCCGCAAGGAGATCACCCTCGCCGAGCACGAGATGCCCGGCCTGATGTCGATCCGCAAGGAGTACGCCGCCGCGCAGCCGCTGGCCGGCGCGCGCATCACCGGCTCGCTGCACATGACCGTGCAGACCGCCGTGCTCATCGAGACCCTCGTCGCCCTCGGCGCCGACGTCCGCTGGGCCTCCTGCAACATCTTCTCCACCCAGGACCACGCGGCCGCCGCCATCGCCGTCGGCCCGACCGGCTCCCCCGAGGCCCCGGCCGGCGTCCCCGTCTTCGCCTGGAAGGGCGAGACGCTGGAGGAGTACTGGTGGTGCACCGAGCAGGCTCTGACCTGGCCGAACACCCCCACCGGTGGCCCGAACATGATCCTGGACGACGGCGGCGACGCCACCCTCCTGGTCCACAAGGGCGTCGAGTTCGAGAAGGCCGGCGCGGCCCCGGACCCGTCCACCGCGGACAGCGAGGAGTACGCCCACATCCTCACGCTCCTCAACCGCACCCTCGGCGAGTCCCCGCAGAAGTGGACCCAGCTCGCGTCCGAGATCCGCGGTGTCACCGAGGAGACGACCACGGGCGTCCACCGTCTGTACGAGATGCACCGCGACGGCACCCTCCTGTTCCCGGCGATCAACGTCAACGACGCCGTCACCAAGTCGAAGTTCGACAACAAGTACGGCTGCCGCCACTCCCTGATCGACGGCATCAACCGCGCCACCGACGTGCTCATCGGCGGCAAGACCGCCGTCGTCTGCGGCTACGGCGACGTGGGCAAGGGCTGCGCCGAGTCCCTGCGCGGCCAGGGCGCCCGCGTGATCATCACCGAGATCGACCCGATCTGCGCGCTCCAGGCGGCCATGGACGGCTACCAGGTCGCGACCCTGGACGACGTCGTCGAGCAGGCCGACATCTTCGTCACCACGACGGGGAACAAGGACATCATCATGGCCTCCGACATGGCCCGGATGAAGCACCAGGCGATCGTCGGCAACATCGGCCACTTCGACAACGAGATCGACATGGCCGGCCTGGCCAAGATCGACGGCATCGTCAAGGACGAGGTCAAGCCGCAGGTCCACACCTGGACCTTCGCGGACGGCAAGGTCCTGATCGTCCTCTCCGAGGGCCGCCTGCTGAACCTCGGCAACGCGACCGGTCACCCCTCCTTCGTCATGTCCAACTCCTTCGCGGACCAGACCCTGGCCCAGATCGAGCTGTTCACGAAGCCGGAGGAGTACCCCACCGACGTCTACGTGCTCCCGAAGCACCTCGACGAGAAGGTCGCCCGTCTCCACCTGGCCGCGCTGGGCGTCAAGCTCACGACGCTCCGCCCGGAGCAGGCCGCCTACATCGGCGTCGAGGTCGACGGCCCGTACAAGTCCGACCACTACCGCTACTGATCCCGCCCGCCGACGGCCCACCCCCGCAGCGCGGGGAGCGTGGCCGTCGGCGACCGGAACAGCATCAGCAACAGGTACGAGCGCAGGCCCCCGCACCCCCGTGCCGGGGGCCTGCCCCGTATCCCGCCCGCGCAGCCCGAAGGACTCCATGCCCCGCGGCCGTTATTCGCTCCACGATCCGCACGATCGAACCCCCCTCGGTGAAGAGCACTTCCACTGCGCCCCCGGACCTTCCGGCTGGCGCTACGTCGCCCAGCGGACCGCCCCCTCCGGCGATCCCCTCGGCTCGACCGACCTCGCGCTCGACGAGCTCGGCCGGCCCATCCGCCTCGAACTGCACGCGGGCGGCTGGCAGATCCGCGGCGCCGCCCTCGAAGGCGTCACCTGGGTCCGGACCGGCCCCACCGGCACCGACGCCGCCGAGGGCAACGTCCGCGCCCACGCCTTCTCCGGCACCTCTCCCGCGTTTCTCGTCGCCGTCACGCGACTCCTGCGCCTCACCCCGGATTCCCCCGAGACCCGCATCCGTCTGGTCACCTTCACGGATCCGGTCCTCGCTCCCCTGACCGTCGATCAGTCCTGGGCACTGATGGACAGTGAAGCGCACCCCACTGACAACGGCCCCCTGTTGGTGGACACCTACCAGGTCAGCGACCTGAACACGGGGGAGCGCCACACGCTGCACCTCGCCGGGGACGTGGTTCTCGCCGCCCCGGGAATCGAACTCGAAGACCTCGAATCCCCGCCCTCGCCCAAGCCCGCACCGCGACAGGAGCACCCGGCCGAGTAGTGCGGGCGGCGGCGACCGCGACGCGTGCGGCCGACGAGCCCTGCCGACGCCTCAGGCCGGCGGAGCGAACCCGGTCGGAACGGCGTGCGCCGCGGTGACAGCCGGACTCTCCCCGGCTCCCGGGACGCCCGAGCCGGGCAGTACGTACGCCCCGGGCGGCACAGGAGGCGCGGGCGGGCCGGTCAGGGCGCCCCCGCCGACGACGGGCGTACTCGCGGGCGCACTCCACCCGGTGGCTCCGCCGGCCCCCGGTGCGGGCGCCCGCCAGGCCGTCTCCGGCGACACGGTGTGCGTGACCGGGCCCGGCGCGTGCCCGGCCGACGGTGTCCTTCCCACCTCGTACCGTCGTGCCTCGCGGACCCGGCGCTCGTGCAGCACCGCGGCGACGTAGGCGGCGTGGGGAACCCCCGCCGGCGGCGGCAGCGCCGTCCAGGCCGCCAACTCGTCGGCGAGCCGCCTGCCGAGTGCCTGGCCCACGGCGGGATCGAGCCGGTGCAGGCGGGACACGTAACTCCGCGCGGTCAGCCAGAACTCGTCCGGCACCGCCGACAGGTCCAGCTGGGCGAAACGGCTTCCCAGCCACGGCGGAGGCGGCTGCAGAGCCAGGGAACGATCGCTCGGCACCCGTTCCCTTACGACGATCGTCCCGGCGAACACATCACCGAGTCGCCGGCCCCTGGCGGAGACGAGGGAGGCGATAGCCGCCACCCCGCCGAAGGTCGAGAGGATCTCGACGACACCCATCGCCCCGCGCACCAGGGCGTGGCGGAACGCGATGGGCCCTCCGTCCTCGCGCACCACCCGCAGACCGCAGGCGAGCTTTCCCAGGGAACGGCCGTGGCTCAGGGTTTCCACCGCGATGGGTCCGCCCACCAGCACCAGGAGGAACGACGCCACGGAGACGGCCGCGACGGCCGCGTCGTCCAGGGTCGCGGTGGCGAGGGTGAGCGCGAGGGTGAGCAGGAGGAACACGGTCAGCAGCAGTGCGGTGTCGATGGCCTGCGCCAAAGCCCTGCTCGGCAGCCGGGCCGGCCTGAGCTCCAACACCACCGCGTCCCCGGTCACGAGTTCGCTCATCGCCCCGCCTTTCGTCGCCCACCCCTGCCCCGTTGTGCGACAGTCTGCCAAGCTGATCGTCTGCGCGTCGCCGTTGTCGGGACCTCGTACGCCCCCTCGCCTGGAGCAGTCACCCACCATGGACCTCGATGTCTTCGCCACTGCCCACCGCGCGGAGTGGGATCGCCTGGAAGTACTGCTGAAACTGGGCCGCAGGCTCAGTGGTACCGAGGCGGACGAGCTGGTCGTGCTCTACCAGAGGACGGCCACCCATCTCTCCCTGATCCACTCCCAGGCGCCGGACCCGGCCATCGAGGGCCGGCTGACCCGGCTCGTGGCCCGTGCCCGGTCCACCGTGACCGGTACCCGCAAGGCGTCGTGGCGGGACGTGACGCGCTTCCTCACCGTCGGATTCCCTGCCGCGGTCTACCGCGCCCGCCACTGGTGGGTGCCCACGGCGGTGGCCTCCACCCTTCTCACGGTGCTCATCGGCTGGTGGATCGGTACGCACCCCGAGATCCAGGCGTCCCTCGGCGCCCCCGACGACCTGCGCGAACTCACCCGGCCGGGCGGGGAGTACGAGACCTACTACTCCAGCCATCCCGCGGCTTCCTTCGCCGCCCAGGTGTGGACGAACAACGCTCAGGCAGCAGCCATGTGCCTGGTCCTCGGAGCGTTTTTCTGCCTGCCCGTGATCTGGATCCTCTTCACCAACGTGCTCAACGTCGCGGTCGGTCTCGGCCTGATGTCGTCCGCCGGGCGGCTGGACACCTTCCTCGGACTGATCCTGCCGCACGGCCTCCTCGAACTCACCGCGGTGTTCGTGGCCGCCGGCACGGGCCTCAAGCTCGGCTGGACCCTCATCGACCCCGGACCCCGCTCCCGCCGCGACGCGCTCGCGGAGGAGGGCCGGGCCGCCCTCGGTATGGCCATCGGCCTCGCCCTGGTCCTCTTCGTGTCGGGACTCATCGAGGGATTCGTGACGCCTTCCGGCCTTCCCACCTGGGCCAGGATCAGCATCGGCGTCGCGGCCGAACTGGCCTTCCTGCTGTACGTGCGCGTCCTGGGCGGTCGCGCGGTCAGAGCCGGCGACACCGGTGACGTCGCGGTTTCCGAACGTGGCGCCTCGCTGCCGATCGCCGCGTGACCGCCACACCCCGACGGATGTGCGCCGGGCCTCACTGAGCTGCTAGTCTCCTCATCGCCCACAAAAACTGTTGACACGGTTCCTGTGGGGAGGTAGATTTTACTAGTTGGCTCGGACTGGACAGGTCGGGGCTTGACGGCTAATGTTTATCTCGCTCTTGCAAGGAATGTTCATTCCGGCGGAGCCACTTGATTCCTCTCACTCAGAGTTCGGGTCGTTCATTCGGCCCCGATAATTCTGATAAAGTCGAATCAGCCGAAAGGCAAAAGACCCCCACCAGGTCGCCGGAATCAAACTCGGACCGGAAACGGAACGAAAAAGAGTCTGGTAAGGTTGGGACCGCCGGAAAGGGAAACGCGAAAGCGAAGAACTGGAAAGCGAAAATCGCTTGACCCGCTTCGACCGGGAATCGGACCGATAAGAGTCTGATAGAGT
>NZ_JBSFVR010000142.1:0-18053 GCF_053592415.1 Streptomyces sp. NPDC002690
GCCACGGGGTAATGCGGTACAGGGCGTGACGCCCGGCGCGATAGGCTCGTCGATACGACGACTGGCCGGAGCGGCGGGTTCGCACCCGGGCGCCGGCCACGTTGCCCGCCTCGGCCCACCACTCCAGCCGTACCGCCCCCAGCGCGGAGAACGCCCAGCGCGCCAGGCGGACCACCGCCTCCGTCCCGTACCCCTGGCCGCGGTGCTCGCGGGCCAGCCAGAAGCCGACTTCGTACGTGCCGGAGGACGGGCGGGGGACGAGGCCGAGGGCGCCCGCCAGCGCACCGGACCGCTCCACCACGGCGAAGTGGTAACCGGAATCGTCCCGCCAGCCCGCCGGGGCGATGGTGCCGGTGAAGAGTTCGGCGTCGGAGCGCAGGTACGGCGACGGGATCTCCGTCCAGCGGAGGATCTCCGGGTCCTGGCAGGCGAGGTGGACCGCGTCCGTGTCCCCGGGAGTGAAGGGACGGAGCAGCAGGCGGCGGGAGGTGAGGGTGATCGGCTCCATGGGCGCATTCTGGTGACCGCGGCCCGGTCCGGGAGCACTTTCCGGGCTTCCCGGCACCTTCCAGGCCCTTCGGCCGTTGTCCTGGAAGGCGCGGTGAGGTCCACCCAGGGGCAGCCCTCCCGGCGCGGCGGTGTCCTCGCTTACGATGGCCGTTGCGGTGGGGCCCACCTGCCGTGCCCGCGCCAGCGTCCGTCAAACGACCCAGTGCCAGGCCCGACCGGCAAGGAGACCAGCCTCAGTGTCCGTCTTCAACAAGCTCATGCGTGCAGGCGAAGGCAAGATCCTGCGCAAACTGCACCGCATCGCGGACCAGGTCAGCTCCATCGAAGAGGACTTCGTCAACCTCTCCGACGCCGAGCTGCGGGCGCTCACCGACGAGTACAAGGAACGGTACGCGGACGGCGAGAGCCTGGACGACCTGCTCCCCGAGGCGTTCGCCACCGTCCGTGAGGCCGCCAAGCGCGTCCTCGGACAGCGCCACTACGACGTCCAGATGATGGGCGGCGCCGCCCTGCACCTCGGGTACGTCGCGGAGATGAAGACCGGTGAGGGCAAGACCCTCGTCGGCACCCTGCCGACGTACCTCAACGCCATCTCCGGCAAGGGCGTCCACCTGATCACGGTCAACGACTACCTGGCCGAGCGTGACTCCGAGCTGATGGGCCGGGTCCACAAGTTCCTCGGCCTGACCGTCGGCTGCATCGTCGCGAACATGACCCCGGCGCAGCGCCGTGAGCAGTACGCCTGCGACATCACGTACGGCACGAACAACGAGTTCGGCTTCGACTACCTCCGCGACAACATGGCATGGTCCCAGGACGAGCTCGTCCAGCGCGGCCACAACTTCGCCGTCGTCGACGAGGTCGACTCGATCCTCGTCGACGAGGCGCGTACCCCGCTGATCATCTCGGGCCCGGCCGACCAGGCCACCAAGTGGTACGGCGACTTCGCCAAGCTGGTCACCCGGCTCACCAAGGGCGAGGCGGGCAACCAGCTCAAGGGCATCGAGGAGACCGGCGACTACGAGGTCGACGAGAAGAAGCGGACCGTGGCCATCCACGAGTCCGGCGTCGCCAAGGTCGAGGACTGGCTCGGGATCGACAACCTCTACGAGTCGGTCAACACGCCTCTCGTCGGGTACCTCAACAACGCCATCAAGGCGAAGGAACTCTTCAAGAAGGACAAGGACTACGTCGTCATCGACGGCGAGGTCATGATCGTCGACGAGCACACCGGCCGTATCCTCGCCGGCCGCCGCTACAACGAGGGCATGCACCAGGCGATCGAGGCGAAGGAAGGGGTGGACATCAAGGACGAGAACCAGACGCTCGCCACGATCACCCTGCAGAACTTCTTCCGCCTCTACAGCAAGCTCTCGGGCATGACCGGTACGGCCATGACCGAGGCCGCCGAGTTCCACCAGATCTACAAGCTGGGCGTCGTGCCGATCCCGACGAACCGTCCGATGGTCCGCCTCGACCAGTCCGACCTGATCTACCGCACCGAGGTCGCCAAGTTCGCCGCCGTCGTCGACGACATCGCGGAGAAGCACGAGAAGGGGCAGCCGATCCTGGTCGGCACCACCTCGGTCGAGAAGTCCGAGTACCTCTCGCAGCAGCTCTCCAAGCGCGGTGTCCAGCACGAGGTGCTCAACGCCAAGCAGCACGACCGTGAGGCGACCATCGTCGCCCAGGCCGGCCGTAAGGGCGCCGTCACCGTCGCGACGAACATGGCCGGCCGAGGCACCGACATCAAGCTCGGCGGCAACCCCGACGACCTCGCCGAGGCGGAGCTGCGCCAGCGCGGCCTCGACCCGGTCGAGCACGTCGAGGAGTGGGCCGCCGCCCTGCCCGCCGCGCTGGAGAAGGCCGAGCTGGCCGTGAAGGCGGAGTTCGAGGAGGTCAAGGACCTCGGCGGGCTGTACGTCCTGGGCACCGAGCGCCACGAGTCGCGCCGCATCGACAACCAGCTGCGCGGCCGTTCCGGCCGTCAGGGCGACCCGGGCGAGTCCCGCTTCTACCTCTCGCTGGGCGACGACCTGATGCGCCTGTTCAAGGCGCAGATGGTGGAGCGCGTGATGTCGATGGCGAACGTCCCCGACGACGTGCCGATCGAGAACAAGATGGTCACCCGCGCCATCGCCTCCGCGCAGTCCCAGGTCGAGCAGCAGAACTTCGAGACGCGTAAGAACGTCCTGAAGTACGACGAGGTGCTCAACCGTCAGCGCGAGGTCATCTACGGCGAGCGGCGTCGCGTCCTGGAGGGCGAGGACCTCCAGGACCAGATCCGTCACTTCATGGACGACACGATCGACGACTACATCCGCCAGGAGACCGCCGAGGGCTTCGCGGAGGAGTGGGACCTCGACCGGCTGTGGGGCGCCTTCAAGCAGCTCTACCCGGTGAAGGTCACCGTGGAGGAGCTGGAGGAAGCGGCCGGCGACCTCGCCGGTGTCACGGCGGACTTCATCGCCGAGTCCGTCAAGGACGACATCCACGCGCAGTACGAGGAGCGGGAGAACTCCCTCGGCTCCGAGATCATGCGTGAGCTGGAGCGTCGCGTGGTCCTCTCGGTCCTCGACCGCAAGTGGCGCGAGCACCTCTACGAGATGGACTACCTCCAGGAGGGCATCGGCCTCCGCGCCATGGCGCAGAAGGACCCGCTGGTCGAGTACCAGCGCGAAGGGTTCGACATGTTCAACGCCATGATGGAGGGCATCAAGGAGGAGTCCGTCGGCTACCTCTTCAACCTGGAGGTCCAGGTCGAGCAGCAGGTCGAGGAAGTCCCGGTCAAGGACGACTCCGAGCAGCCCTCGCTCACCAAGGAGGGCGCCGGTGTCGCGGCGACCGCCCGGCCGGAGATCCGCGCCAAGGGCCTCGAAGCCCCGCAGCGCCCCGACCGCCTGCACTTCTCCGCCCCCACGGTGGACGGCGAAGGCGGCGTGGTGGAGGGCGAGTTCGCCGACAACGCCTCCGAGAGCGACGGCCTGACCCGCGCCGAGCGCCGCAAGGCGCAGAAGAGCGCGGGCGGCGGCGGCCGTCGCCGCAAGAAGTAGTCGACGCCGGCGGCCGAGGACGGCTGCCGTACGCACCGGCGGGGCCGGGATCTCCACGGAGGTCCCGGCCCCGCCGGTTTTCCACGGCCGCCCGGCGGTCGTGCCCTTACCCGCCCTGGCCCTTGCCCGCCCTGGCCCTTGCCCGCCCTGCTCTTGCCCGACCTGTCCTGGCCCGACCCGCCCTGGCCCTTGCCTGCCCTTCCCGCGTACCGGTGGGCTCAGACAGGTACGCGTTCGCCGCCCAGCTCCACCGCCGCGCAGCGCCAGCGCAGATCGGCGCCCTGCTCCAGCCGGAACGCCATGGCGTGCACCCGGCCGCCGCCCCAGATGCTCGCGAACGCCTCGACCACGCCGGTCGCGGGCTGCGCGCCGTAACACCCGCGCAGCACCGGGCTGTTGCCCCAGACGGCACGCAGCGGGGCGCCGGGGGCCAACTCGGCGAGCTGGTCGTACGCCTCGCCCACGGTGTGGCCGAGCATCCAGTGGACCGGGCGGCGCCCGCTGAGCACGGCGAGCAGGCGTTCCGCGAACCAGTGGTGCGGGCGCACCGGGCCCCGTACCGGGAGCGGGCCGCGCTGCGCCGGGACGGTGCCGGGCCGGCGCTGGTCGCGCCGGGCCGCCGGCCTGCCGCCCGCCG
Source organism: Streptomyces sp. NPDC002690 (assembly GCF_053592415.1). Lineage (NCBI taxonomy): Bacteria > Bacillati > Actinomycetota > Actinomycetes > Kitasatosporales > Streptomycetaceae > Streptomyces > Streptomyces sp. NPDC002690. Next base: position 4,201 of record NZ_JBSFVR010000142.1, read on the forward strand.
GGCGGGTGGCGCCGCGCTGTTCGGTGCGGGTGCGGCGGTCCGCGCGTAACGTCCTGGTCCGGTCCGTGCTCATGGTCATAGCCCCCGTGTGAGGCCGCCGGTCGTACCGGACGGCGACGTTGCGTTGCGCATCTTCTACGGGGAGTCGCGGCGGGGCCGCAAGGAACGCCGGAGCCGTCCGGGGCGTACGGCTCGGATCACCTATCCGGGTGAGGGGGGCGGGCAGGCGCCCGAGGAGCGGGCGGACGGCCGGGCACCCGGGGGCGTCAGGGAGAGGCCGCCCACCCCGCCCCGAAGGGGGACCGCCGACGTATCCTGAGGGCGTCTGTCGACTACGGAAAGCGGCCAAGCCATGCGCGTGTACGTCCCCCTGACCCTCTCCGGTCTCGCCGCGGCGCACGGGGCGGGCGAGCTTGGCCCCGGACCGCTGACCGCCTACGCCGTGACCCCCGGGCTGCGCGAGTGGTACGTCTCCGACGACATCGAGGAGCTGGAGTACGCGGCGCTCAACCGGGCCGCCGCCGCCTCGCTCCGGCTGATCGCCGCCCTGCCCGAGGAGCCGCGCCGACGGGTCGTCCTCGCCTTCGACGTACCGGACGGCGACGCGCTCGGCGACCCCGACGGGGGCCTGGACTCCGACTCGGTCGGCGAGGTGCGTCTCGCCTCGGCCGTGCCGCTCGCCAAGGCGGCAGCCGTGCACGTGGACTCCGACGACGCCGAGAAGGACGTGACGGCCGCCGCCGCGGCTCTGGGCGCCGCCGACCACGGCGACGACGACGCGCGGTTCACGGTGGACGGCGCGGAGGACCACGAGCTGCTCTGGTTCGGCGTGCAGGAGATCCCGCAGCTGCTCGGCTGAGAACAGGGCCGCCCCGACCGAATCACGGGCGGCCTCCCCGGTTGTCGGACCCGCCGAGTACGGTCGTTCCCATGGCGAAGCACGGCGACAACCGCCCACATCTGGTCTGGGACTGGAACGGCACACTGCTCGACGACATCCATGCCGTCGTCGGGGCGACCAATTCGGCCTTCGCCGAGGTGGGGCTCGCGCCGATCACGGTGGAGCGGTACCGCGCGACGTACTGCGTGCCCATACCGCTCTTCTACGAGCGGCTGCTGGGCCGGATACCGAACGACGCCGAATGGCAGCGGATGGACGTCGTCTTCCACGACGCCTACGCCGAGCTCCTCGCGGCCTGCCTCCTCACCGACGGCGCCGCCGACCTGCTCGCGGGCTGGCGGCGGGACGGCCGCAGCCAGTCACTGCTGAGCATGCACGGCCACGAGACGCTGGTCCCGACCGTGCGCGGGTACGGCATCGAGGAGCACTTCGTCCGGGTCGACGGGCGCACCGGGCCCTCGGGCGGCAGCAAGGTGCTCCACATGGAGCGTCACTTCGCCGCGCTCGGCACGGTCGCCCCGGAGCACGCGGTGATCATCGGGGACGCGGTGGACGACGCCGTGGCCGCGGCGCACGTCGGCGCCCGGGCGGTGCTGTTCACCGGAGGCTCGCACGACCGGGCCGCTCTGGAGGCGGCCGGCGTGCCGGTGGTGGACAGCCTGGCCGAAGCGGTCGCGCTGGCGGAATCGATGACGGCCTGAGCCCGGTCCGGGGCTGAGCCGGTCCGGGGCCGAGCCGTCGTCGGCCCCGGACGGGTGGCTCAGGCGACCGGGGCCTTCGCGCGGAGCACCTTGAGGAACTCGCGCATCCATGCCGAGTGGTCGGGCCAGGCGCGCGAGGAGACGAGGGTGCCGTCGACCACCGCCTCCGCGTCCTGGAAGGCGGCCCCCGCCGTCCGCATGTCCGGCTCCAGCGCCGGATAGGCGGTCACCTCGCGCCCGTCGAGGCTGCCCGTCGCGGCGGTGATCAGCGGGCCGTGGCAGATCTGCGCGACCGGTCGGGCGTCCTCGAAGAAGGCGGCGACGATTCTCCGCAGATCGGCGTTGTTGCGGAGGTACTCCGGTGCCCGGCCGCCGGGGATCACCAGGGCGGCGTAGTCGCCGGGCACCACCTCGGAGAACGCGAGGTCGGCCGGCCAGGTGTAGCCCGGCTTCTCGGTGTACGTGTCGAAGCCGGGCTCGAAGTCGTGGACCACGAAGCGGAGGGTCTTGCGTTCGGGGGCGGCGATGTCGACCTCGTACCCCTCCTCGCGCAGGCGCTGGTACGGGTAGAGGACCTCCAGCGACTCGGCCGCGTCGCCGGTGACGAGCAGGATCTTCGGTGCCATGACTGGGCCCCCAGGGTTCGTGGGTCGGCCGGGTGCGGGCGTGCGCCCGGCCGCGTGCGGCGAGGTCCAGCCTGCACGGGCCGGGCGCTCACGCCAAGAGGGCGCGCCTTCGCCGCGAGCGGGCGACGTACTGTACGAACTGTCCAAAAAGCAGGTCTTCGTTTGTACACATACGGTTCATGACGGCCACCCGTCCGGGCGAGATAGCCTGGTGTCCGTGATCAGCGCGATACGTCTCGGGGGCACCGACGCCCCCGGCCCGGTCCCGGAGTGCACCCGCACCCGGGCCGTCCGTGATCGCCATCACCCCGACCCACGGCTGAATATCGCCGATTTGGTCCCGGGTATCTCTCATCGCGGCATAGCGTCGACTACGACCGGATACCCCGCGTCGTGGCGTTGTGCCGCTTTTCTCACCTACGTCACGCAATGGCGCGCGACAGGAGCCAGAGGACATGCAGACCAAGCTGGACGAAGCCAAGGCCGAGCTGCTCGCACGGGCCGCCGAGGTAGCTGACAACAGCCCGGGCGGTGGTGCCGGCGGCCCGGGGGGTACCCCCCGGGTGCGCGTCGCCACGGCCGGCACGGACGGGGAGGAGCGGTCCGGCCGGGACACGCTCCTCTCCTACCTCCAGCGCTACTACTTGCACACCGCCCCGGAGGACCTGAGCGGCCGGGACCCGGTCGACGTCTTCGGAGCCGCCTCCTCGCACTACCGGCTGGCCGAGAACCGCCCCCAGGGCACGGCCAACGTCCGGGTGCACACCCCGACCGTGGAGGAGAACGGCTGGACGTCCAGCCACTCCGTGGTCGAGGTCGTCACCGACGACATGCCGTTCCTCGTCGACTCCGTCACCAACGAGCTGTCCCGCCAGAACCGTGGCATCCACCTGGTCATCCACCCCCAGGTCCTGGTGCGCCGCGACGTCACGGGCAAGCTGATCGAGGTCCTCGCCGACGGCAGCGGTATCCCCGGTGTCCGTCAGGGCGAGAGCCGGACGGCCACCGGCGCGGGCTCCACCGGACAGGCGCTGCCGCACGACGTCCTCGTCGAGTCCTGGATCCACGTGGAGATCGACCGCGAGACGGACCGCGAGGACCTCAAGGAGATCACCGCCGACCTGCTGCGCGTCCTGTCCGATGTCCGGGAGACCGTCGAGGACTGGGACAAGATGCGCGCCGCCGCGCTGCGCATCGCGGACGGCCTGAAGGGCGAGCCCACCGACGACCTCCCCGTCGAGGAGATCGAGGAGGCCGGCGAACTGCTGCGCTGGCTCGCCGCCGACCACTTCACCTTCCTCGGATACCGCGAGTACGAGCTGAAGAACGGCGACTCGCTGGCCGCCGTGCCCGGCACCGGCCTCGGTATCCTGCGCTCCGACCCCAAGCACCACGAGGACGAGGCGCACCCCGTCAGCCCGTCCTTCGACCGGCTTCCCGCCGACGCCCGCGCCAAGGCCCGCGAGCACAAGCTGCTCATCCTGACCAAGGCCAACAGCCGCTCGACGGTCCACCGCCCGAGCTACCTCGACTACGTCGGTGTGAAGAAGTTCGACGCCGACGGCAACGTCGTCGGCGAGCGCCGCTTCCTCGGCCTCTTCTCCTCCGCCGCCTACACCGAGTCGGTGCGCCGGGTCCCGGTCGTCCGCCGCAAGGTCGCCGAGGTGCTGGAGGGCGCCGGCTTCTCGGACAACAGTCACGACGGCCGCGACCTGCTCCAGATCCTGGAGACCTACCCGCGCGACGACATGTTCCAGACGCCGACCGATCAGCTCCGCTCGATCGTCACCTCGGTGCTCTACCTCCAGGAACGCCGCCGCCTGCGGCTCTACCTGCGCCAGGACGAGTACGGCCGCTACTACTCGGCCCTCGTCTACCTGCCTCGCGACCGCTACACCACCGGTGTCCGGCTGCGGCTGATCGACATCCTCAAGGAGGAACTCGGCGGGACCAGCGTCGACTTCACCGCCTGGAACACCGAGTCGATCCTGTCCCGGCTGCACTTCGTCGTCCGGGTCGCCCCCGGCACCGAACTGCCGCACCTGACCGACGCCGACACCGAACACATCGAGGCGCGTCTCGTCGAGGCCGCCCGCTCCTGGTCGGACGGCTTCCAGGAGGCCCTGAACGCAGAATGCGGCGAGGAGCGCGCCGCCGAACTGCTGCGTCGCTACGCCCGTTCCTTCCCCGAGGGCTACAAGGCCGACCACTCGCCGCGCGCCGCCGTGGCCGACCTGGTCCACCTCGAAGCGCTCAAGGCGGGCGAGAAGGACTTCGCGCTCAGCCTGTACGAGCCGGTCGGCGCGTTGCCCGGGGAGCGCCGCTTCAAGATCTACCGGACCGGCGAGCCCGTCTCCCTCTCCGCCGTCCTCCCGGTGCTCCAGCGCCTGGGCGTGGAGGTCGTCGACGAACGCCCGTACGAACTGCGCTGCGCGGACCGGACGACCGGCTGGATCTACGACTTCGGGCTCCGGATGCCCACCGGCAACGGCGACCACCTCGCCGACGACGCCCGCGACCGCTTCCAGCGGGCCTTCGCCGCCGTCTGGACCGGCGCCGCAGAGAACGACGGCTTCAACTCCCTCGTGCTGCGCGCCGGACTCGACTGGCGGCAGGCGATGGTGCTCCGCGCCTACGCGAAGTACCTGCGCCAGGCGGGTTCGACCTTCAGCCAGGACTACATGGAGGACACCCTCCGCGACAACGTCCACACCACCCGGCTGCTGGTCTCCCTCTTCGAGGCCCGGATGTCGCCCGCCCGCCAGAACGCCGGCCGGGAACTGACCGACGGACTGCTCGAAGAGCTCGACGGTGCGCTGGACCAGGTGGCCTCGCTCGACGAGGACCGCATCCTGCGCTCGTTCCTCACCGTCATCAAGGCGACCCTGCGGACCAACTTCTTCCAGCACGCCGACGACGGCGAGCCGCACGGCTACGTCTCGATGAAGTTCGACCCGCAGGCCATCCCCGACCTGCCGGCCCCGCGCCCCGCCTTCGAGATCTGGGTGTACTCGCCCCGCGTCGAAGGCGTCCACCTGCGCTTCGGCAAGGTCGCCCGCGGCGGACTGCGCTGGTCCGACCGGCGCGAGGACTTCCGTACCGAGGTCCTCGGCCTGGTCAAGGCACAGATGGTGAAGAACACCGTGATCGTGCCGGTGGGCGCGAAGGGCGGGTTCGTCGCCAAGCAGCTCCCGGACCCGGCGCTCGACCGGGACGCCTGGCTCGCCGAGGGCATCGCCGCGTACCGCGTCTTCGTCTCGGCGCTGCTCGACATCACCGACAACCTGGTGGCCGGCGAGACCGTGCCGCCCGTCGACGTGGTCCGCCACGACGAGGACGACACCTACCTCGTCGTCGCCGCCGACAAGGGCACCGCGAGCTTCTCCGACATCGCCAACGAGGTCGCCGTCGCGTACAACTTCTGGCTCGGCGACGCCTTCGCCTCCGGTGGTTCCGCCGGATACGACCACAAGGGCATGGGCATCACCGCGCGCGGCGCCTGGGAGTCCGTCAAGCGCCACTTCCGCGCGCTGGGCCACGACACCCAGACCGAGGACTTCACCGTCGTCGGCGTCGGCGACATGTCCGGCGACGTGTTCGGCAACGGCATGCTGCTCTCCGAGCACATCCGGCTGGTCGCGGCCTTCGACCACCGGCACATCTTCCTCGACCCGACCCCGGACGCCGCCGTCTCCTACGCCGAGCGGCGCCGGATCTTCGAGCTGCCCCGCAGCTCCTGGGCCGACTACGACACCAAGCTGCTCTCGCCGGGCGGCGGTGTCCACCCCCGTTCCGCGAAGTCCATCCCGGTCAACGCGCACGTCCGCGAGGCCCTCGGCATCGAGGCGGGCATCACCAAGATGACCCCCGCCGACCTGATGAAGGCCATCCTGCGGGCGCCCGTCGACCTGCTGTGGAACGGCGGCATCGGCACCTACGTCAAGTCCTCCGCCGAGACCGACGCCGACGTCGGCGACAAGGCCAACGACGCGATCCGGGTCAACGGCCAGGAGCTGCGGGCCAAGGTCGTCGGCGAGGGCGGCAACCTCGGCGCCACCCAGCTCGGCCGCATCGAGTTCGCCCGGGCCGGCGGCAAGATCAACACCGACGCGATCGACAACAGCGCCGGCGTGGACACCTCCGACCACGAGGTGAACATCAAGATCCTGCTCAACGGGCTGGTCCGGGACGGCGACATGACCGTCAAGCAGCGCAACAAGCTGCTCGCCGAGATGACCGACGAGGTCGGCTCGCTCGTGCTGCGCAACAACTACGCGCAGAACGTCGCGCTCACCAACGCCACCGCCCAGGCCACCGACCTGCTCCACGCCCACCAGCGCTCGATGCGCCGGCTGGAGTCCTCCGGCGGGCTGGACCGCGCGCTGGAGTTCCTCCCCGCCGACCGGCAGATCCGTGAGCTCCTCGCCGCCGGCAAGGGACTCAGCCAGCCGGAACTCGCCGTACTGCTCGCCTACACCAAGATCACGGCCGCCGACGAGCTGATCCGCACCAGCCTCCCCGACGACCCGTACCTCCAGCGCCTCGCGCACGCCTACTTCCCGAAGCAGCTGCGCGAACGCTTCCCCGAGTCGATCGACGGCCACGCGCTGCGCCGCGAGATCATCACCACGGTGCTGGTCAACGACACGGTGAACACCGGCGGATCCACCTTCCTGCACCGCTTCCGCGAAGAGACCGGCGCCTCGGTGGAGGAGATCGTGCGGGCGCAGGCCGCGGCCCGCGAGATCTTCGGCCTGAACCAGGTCTGGGACGCCGTCGAGGCGCTCGACAACAAGGTCGACGCCGGTGTGCAGACCCGTATCCGCCTGCACTCCCGCCGTCTGGTGGAGCGCGGCACCCGCTGGCTGCTGGGCAACCGCCCGCAGCCGGTGGACATCGAGGCCACCGTCGCCTTCTTCGAGGACCGGGTCGCCGAAGTGTGGGCCGCGATGCCCAAGCTGCTCCGGGGCACCGACCAGGAGTGGTACCAGCAGATCCTGGACGAGCTGACCTCGGCGGACGTGCCCGAGCAGCTGGCGCAGCGTGTCGCCGGGTTCTCCTCGGCGTTCCCGGCGCTCGACATCGTGGCCATCGCGGACCGTACGGGCAAGGACCCGCTGGCCGTCGCCGAGGTCTACTACGACCTCGCCGACCGGCTGCGGATCACCGCGCTGATGGACCGGATCATCGAGCTGCCGCGCGCCGACCGCTGGCAGTCCATGGCCCGCGCCTCCATCCGCGAGGATCTGTACGCGGCCCACGCGGCGCTCACCGCCGACGTGCTGGCCGTCGGGGCCGACGGCGCCTCGCCGGAGGAGCGGTTCAAGGCGTGGGAGGAGAAGAACGCGGCGATCCTCTCCCGGTCGCGCTCCACCCTGGAGGAGATCCAGAGTTCCGACGCCTTCGACCTGGCGAACCTGTCGGTCGCGATGCGGACGATGCGGACGCTGCTGCGCACCCACGCCTGACGGGGGTGACGCACGAGAAGGGGGGCTCCGGGCCGTAAGCCCGGAGCCCCCCTTCTCGCACGTACCGGCGCGGGGACTACTTCTTGGTGAACTGTTCGTACGCGGCGACGACGTCCTTCGCCGGGCCGTCCATCCGCAGGACGCCCGCCTCCAGCCAGATCGCCCGGTCGCAGGTCTCCAGGATCGACCTGTTGCTGTGGCTGACCAGGAAGACCGTGCCGGCCTCCTCGCGGAGTTCCTTGATCCGGTCCTTGCTCCGGTTCTGGAACTTGGCGTCACCGGTGGAGAGCGCCTCGTCGATCAGCAGCACGTCGTGGCTCTTGGCCGCCGCGATGGAGAACCGCAGCCGGGCGCCCATGCCGGAGGAGTACGTCCGCATCGGCAGGGTGATGAAGTCGCCCTTCTCGTTGATGCCGGAGAAGGAGACGATGGAGTCGTAGCGCTCGCGGATCTCCTGGCGGGACATGCCCATGGCCAGCCCGCCCAGCACGACGTTCCGCTCGCCGGTGAGGTCGCTCATCAGCGCCGCGTTCACGCCGAGCAGCGAGGGCTGGCCCTGCGTGTGGACCTTGCCCTTCGTCGCCGGGAGCAGTCCGGCGATGGCCTTGAGCAGGGTGGACTTGCCGGAGCCGTTCGAGCCGATGAGGCCGATCGCCTCGCCCTTGTACGCGGCGAAGCTGACACCCTTGACGGCGTGCACCTCGCGCACGCCCGGGCTCTGGCGGCGGGTGACGATCCGGCTGAGCGCGGAGGTCGCGCTGCCCCGGCCGCCCTTGGTGCCGTTGACCTTGTAGGTGATGTGCACGTCGTCGACGACGACGGTGGGCTCCCGCTCCGCGGTCGTGTCAGCCACGTCCGTACCTCTCTTCGGCCTTCCAGAAGAACACGAAGCCGCCGACGGAGCAGAACAGTGCCCACGCCGCGGCCACCGCCCATACGTGCGGGGGCAGATGGGCGCTGGTGAAACTGTCGATCAGGGCGAACCGCACCAGGTCGATGTAGATGGCCGAGGGGTTGCAGTCCAGCGCGACGACGACCCAGTGCGGGACGCTGTCCGAGGTGAGGAGGGAGTCGAGGCTCCACATCACGCCGGACGTGTACATCCAGGTGCGCAGAATGAACGGCATGAGCTGCGCGATGTCCGGGGTCTTCGCGGTGATCCGCGCCACGAACATCGAGATGCCGGTGTTGAAGAGTGCCTGGAGGAAGAGCGCGGGGATCGCGAGCAGCCAGGTCGGGTTGGGGTACTGCCCGAAGCCGACCAGGATCAGGACGAGCGCGCAGAGCGAGAACAGCAGCTGCTGGAGCTGCTGCAGGGCGAGCGCGACCGGCAGCGAGGCGCGCGGGAAGTGCAGGGCGCGCACCAGCCCGATGTTGCCGCTGATCGCGCGGGTGCCCGCCGTGATCGAGCTGGAGGTGAACGTCCAGATGAAGACACCCGTGACGAGGAACGGCACGAAGTCGGGGACCCCGTGCTTGGTGTTCATCAGGACGCCGAAGATGAAGTAGAACACCGCGGCGTTGAGCAGCGGCGTCATGATCTGCCAGATCTGGCCGAGCTTCGCCTGGCTGTACTGAGCCGTCAGCTTGGCCGTGGCGAACGCCAGGATGAAGTGCCGGCGCCCCCAGAGCTGCGCGATGTACGACGGCAGGGAGGGGCGGGCGCCGCTGACGGTGAGGCCGTGGCGGGCGGCGAGCGCCGCCAGTTCGCCCGGTGCGTAGACCGGGGCGAGTGCGGCGGGATCGGTTTCGGCCGGCCCTGGGGTCGGCGGAGCTGCTGTCTGGCTCACCACGATCGCTTTCGACGGAGGCTGGGAACAGGCGTTGAAGACTGGAACAGGCGTTGAAGACTGGAACAGATCAAGCGCTGTGGGCGGGAAACGGGCGTTGAACTGCGGGGCAACCGCTACCCAACGATGGGACGGGACCGTTTCGTCGCCACGCTGAGCGTAAATCGTATGTGCGTCGGGACGCAACCGTTTCGTCGCTACGGATATCCTTTAAGGCATGAGCACCGAACCCGGACCCCGGCGCCGCACCCCGGCGGGCGCCGCCGTGCTGCGCGAGGACGTGACCGACGCGATCCGCGGCGCCGTCTTCGAGGAGCTGGCCGCGGTGGGCTTCGCCCGGATGTCCATGGAGGGCATCGCGCGCCGCGCGGGCGTCGGCAAGACCGCCGTCTACCGGCGCTGGAAGTCCAAGTTGCAGCTGGTGCTCGACCTGGTGGGTGCCGTCGCCGAACAGGGCATGCCGATCCCCGACACCGGCTCGCTCCACGGGGACGTGCGGGCGGTCCTCCAGCTCGTCTCCTACGCGCTGCGCCACCCCGTCGCCTCCCAGGTGATCCCCGACCTGCTCGTGGAGGCGGCCCGGAACCCGGAGATCGCCGACACGATCAAGGCGGCGCTCCTCGACCCGCAGCAGGGCGTCGCCGCCGTCGTCGTCAGGGCGGCGGTGGCCCGAGGGGAGCTGCCGGAGGGCAGCGACCCCGACCGTGCGCTCGACCTGATCGTCGGGCCGCTGTACTGGCGGCTCGTGGTGGTCCGCGGCGGCCTGCCAAAGGGGTACCTGGACGACCTGGCGGCCTCCACGGTGGCGGCGCTCAAGCACCCGGGGAGGTAAGGGCTCGCAGGGAATCAAGGTGTTGCTTCCCTGCAAGCCCTCAGGGGCGCGCGACCGCGTGCCCGGGGCCCCGCCGGGTCACGCGAGCGGGAACCACTCCGACAGGCGCTTGGTGATGACCGGCACGTCGAGGTGGTCCTGTGCGACGTCCTCGACGAACGGGCCGGCCACGGAGACGTGCGGCGGGGCGATCTCGGCGCTCACGCCGTTGAGCCGGAGGAAGACGCGCATGGCGAGCCAGGCGGTGCGCTCGTTCCCGTCGACGAGCGCGTGGTTGCGGGCCACGGAATGCAGCAGAGCCGCCGCCTTCTCGTGAAGGGTGGGGTACAGCTTGGCCCCGGACACGTCGGTCCGGGGCCGTTCGATCGCCGAGACCAGGAGCCCCAGGTCGCGCACGCTGCGCTCGGTGCCGTTGACCGCGCGGGCGATGGCGAGGATCTCGTCCAGCTGGACGTAACGCACGTCGCTCACTTCAGGTGGTCCAGGATCTCCGCGTCGCTCTCCATCAGCTCGGACAGGACGTCGTCCACCTTCAGCTCGGCCCGCATCTGGGCCTCGCGGATGGCCTCGATGGCGAGTTCCTGCTTGCTGCGGTTCTCGCGGCGGGCGCGTTCGGTGAGCTGGGCGTCGAGGTCGTCGGGGAGGCGGAGTGTCATGGCCATACGTCGATGATACCGCCCTGGTATCTGACGGGCGAGGCGATTCCGGGCGGTCCGGAGGGGGTCCCGGTCTGTCGTTCTGAGCGGGACCCCCTTTCGGGTGGTCGGCTACTTCACCGCCCCCGCCATCACCCCCGACACGAACTGCCGCTGGAAGGCGAAGAACACCGCCAGCGGGATCACCATCGACACGAACGCCCCCGGCGCCAGCACGTCGATGTTGTTGCCGAACTGGCGCACCTGCTGCTGGAGCGCCACGGTGATCGGCGGGGAGCCCGAGTCCGCGAAGATCAGCGCGACCAGCATGTCGTTCCAGACCCAGAGGAACTGGAAGATCCCGAGCGAGGCGATGGCCGGTCCGCCGAGCGGCATCACGACCCGGGTGAAGAGCCGGATCTCGCCCGCCCCGTCGAGCCGGGCGGCCTCCAGGAGCTCGCGCGGGATCTCCGCGAAGAAGTTCCGCAGCAGGAAGATCGCGAACGGCAGCCCGAAGGCCGTGTGGAAGAGGACCACACCGAGCGTGGTCTCGAAGATCCCGAGGGTGCCGAAGAGTTTGGAGACCGGGATCAGCGCGACCTGTACCGGTACCACCAGCAGCCCCACCACCACCAGGAACCACCAGTCGCGGCCGGGGAAGTCCATCCAGGCGAAGGCGTAACCGGCGAACGAGCCGATCACCACCACCAGGACCGTGGACGGCACGGTGATCATCACGGTGGAGAGCAGCGAGTCGGTGATGGCCGGGTTCGACAGCAGGTGCTGGTAGTTGTCGAGGGTCAGCTGGGACGGGGTGGTGAAGACCTGCCACCACCCGCTCGCCGAGATGTCCTTGCCGTCCCGCAGCGAGGAGAGCAGCAGCCCGATCGTCGGCATCAGCCAGAACAGGGCCACCAGGACGAGGAAGACCCGCATCACCCCGCCGCCCGCCCGCGCGGCGATCCGCACCGCGAGCGACGGACGAGTGGCCCCGGCCGTGGTGGTGGACGCGGGGGTCGTGACCGAGGCCGTCATCGGCGCCCCTCCTTCCGTATCCGCCGGATGTTGAACGCCATCACCGGGATCACCAGCAGCAGCAGGAGGACGGCGATCGCGCTGCCGACCCCCAGGTCCGCGTCCGTACCGAACGAGGAGCGGTACAGCTGGAGGGCGAGGACATTGGCGTCGTCCTGGGAGGAGCCCGGCGCGATGATGAAGATGAGGTCGAAGACCTTCAGCACGTTGATCATGAGCGTGACCAGCACCACCGCGAGGACCGGTGCCAGCAGCGGCACGGTGATCCGCCGGAACACCTGCCACTCGTTCGCCCCGTCGACCCGCGCCGCTTCGAGGAGTTCGCGCGGCAGCCCGGCGAGGCCCGCCGCGATCAGCACCATCGCGAAGCCCGCCCACATCCAGACGTAGCTGCCGATGATCCCGGGCGTGACCAGACTCGGGCCGAGCCAGGAGACGCCGTTGTACGGCTCGCGGAAGTTGTCCGCGGGCAGCCGCAGCACCGCGCCCTCGGCGGCGGCGGGCAGCGAGAAGGCCCCGTCCGCGCCGGCCGTGGCGGTGGCGACGACCTTGCCGCCCTTCACCGCCTCGACCTCGATGCCCTTGAGACCCAGCTCCTTCGGATCGACCACGTTGGGCTTCCCGCCACCGCCCCTGGTGAAGTCCAGCCACGCGGTGCCGGTGATCCGGTCGCCGTCCGGCGCGGGGGTACGGGCCGGCTCGGCGTCGCCGGGCATCTTCTCCGGTACGACTCCGACCAGCGGCAGCAGCACCGGGACACCGGCCCGCACCGTCGTCTTCGTGACGAAGGACCCGCCGCCGCCCGCCTTCAGCGGGTGCACCGGCAGCGGGTGCGCCTTCGGGAATCCGGCGGACTTCGCGAAGGTGTCGTGCACGCCCACCCAGACCGCGTTGGCGACCCCGCGCTCCGGGGCCTCGTCGTACACCAGCCGGAAGATGATCCCGGCGGCCAGCATGGAGATCGCCATCGGCATGAAGACGACCAGCTTGAACGCGGTGCCCCAGCGGATGCGTTCGGTCAGCACCGCGAAGATCAGACCGAGCGCGGTGGAGAGGGTGGGTGCGAGGACCACCCAGATCAGGTTGTTCTTGACCGCCGTACGGATCGTGTCGTCGGTGAACAGCTTCCGGTAGTTGTCGAGCCCGGCGAAACCGGTGCCCGGCTGGTCGAGGAACGACCGGTAGACGGAGTAGGCGATCGGATAGACCACCAGCGCGCCCAGCAGCACCAGCGCGGGCAGCAGGAACGCCACCGCGACGGTTCGGCGGGAGCCGGTGACCCCGCGGCCGGAGCGGCCGGTACGGGGGCGGACGGGCGGACTCGGATGGGCGGGGGGCACCGCACCGGCGCCCCCCGCCGTCGCTGTCGTCACCGCGTCAGCTCTTGTACGCCTCGGCGGCGGCGGACTCCAGCGCCCGCTGGGTCCCCGCCACGTCCCCGGGGCTCTTCAGGAAGTCCTGGAGGATCTTCCACTCGCCCTTGCCCGGGGTGCCGCCGAAGGACTGGGGCGCCTGGTCCGACATGTCGAACCGGACGTCGTCCCCGGCCGCGATCAGCGCCTGGGCCATGGTGCGCTGCACCTCGTTCGGGTACACGGCCGGGTCCAGGGACTTGTTCGGCGAGAGGAACCCGCCCGCTCCGGCCGAGATCTTCGCCGCGTCCGTGGACGCCAGGAACGTCAGCAGAGCCTGGGCGCCCTTGGAGTCCTTCAGCGCCACCGCCGCGTCCCCACCGGTCACCACCGGGGAGTCCGCGCCGACCGCCGGGAACGGGAACACCTTGGCGTCCGTACCGATCTTCGCGTCGGTCTCCGCGATGTTGACGGCGACGAAGTCGCCCTCGTAGACCATCGCGGCCTTGGGCT
>NZ_JBSFVR010000143.1:0-18053 GCF_053592415.1 Streptomyces sp. NPDC002690
CCCGACGCGCGGTGGACGTGGTGGTGGAGCTGGGCGCGGGCGAGGGCGCCCGTACCGGTACCGAGACCGGCGCCCCCGGCGCCCAGGGGGCGCCCGTGCCTCTGGGCCGCCCTGCCAAGCCCGCGCGCCCCAGGTGGTGGCCTGCGGCGGTGGTGGTCCAGGCGTCCATGACCCTGCTGCAGATCTTCGGCGGGCTGTGGCTGGTCGGCCAGATCGCCGGCGTGCTGGAACCGGGACTGATCGTCCCCGCGCTCGTGATGCTCGCCGGAGTCGTGGGTGGCCCGCTGGTCGAGTGGGCGTGCGCGGCAGCCGCGCGAGGGCCGGCCCGACGGTACGGGCAGGAGATCGAGCGGAGGTTGCGGGACGCGGCGGCCGGATGCGGTCGCGCCAGGGTCCTCGATCCGGTGGCCGCCGAACTCGCCCGCTACCGCGAAGTGCGGGAGCGGTACGGGGCGGTGACGGAGTTTTCCACAACCGGCAGGTAATCCACAGGCCCCGGCAGGATCGCCGCACCTCGTCCAGCATGGAGTCCTGAGCGGCGGGACGGGAGTGCGGGTACAGCCTCGCGAGCCCATCGGCGCGCGGGGCTTTCCCGTGTTCCGGATCCGCTCGCGCACGAGGGCGGCTCGCGTGTGGGCTGCTCGCACGTGGGCGGCTCGCGTGTGGGCTGCTCGCACGAGGGCGGCTCGCGTGTGGGCTGCTCGCACGTGGGCGGCTGCTCGTACACACCGGAAGTGAATACGGGGGAACAGGACATGAACGAGACCTTGGTGACGCTGGTCGGCAATGCGGCGACGGGGGTGGACTTCCGGGAGACGGCCTCGGGAGGGATGGCGCGGTTCCGCCTCGCGGTCACGCCGCGCCGCTGGGACCGGGAGAGACAGCTCTGGGCGGACGGGCACACGAGCTTCTACACGGTGTGGGCGTGGCGGAGCCTCGCGTCGAACGTGGCGGCCTCGGTCTCCGTGGGCGAACCTCTGCTGGTGCACGGCCGGCTGAAAGTCCGGGAAGAGGAACGCGAGGGCGGGCGGCGGACGTTCGTGGACGTCGAGGCGGTCGCGGTGGGCCACGACCTGAGCCGGGGCTCCGCGGCCTTCCGGCGTGCGGTCCGACGCGAGCCGCCGTTCGGCGCGGAAATGGACACGGGGACGGGTACGGGGACGGGTATGGGGATGGGCGCGGGAGGGGGTACGGGCCTGGACACGGGCGCGAGCAAGGGCTCCGGGGCGGGCCCGGGTGGCCCCGGTGGCCGAGGAAGCGGACCGAGCACGGGACCGGCTACGGGGCCGGGGGCGGGACCGGGAAGAGGGGACGCGGAGGGTCCGGTTTTCGCGAGCGAATCCGCAGGTGAAGGCCTGTCCTGGGAGAGAGGGCTCACCGGCGGCCCGCCGGTCCGTGCGAGGGCGACCGGGCCGCCGCGCGCGACGGAGGTGGATCACGTGTCCAGACGGTCCGTCAGAAAAGGCGTGTAGGCGGCATGTCGACATCGTGACCGCCTCACCACGCGCTCGGTGAGCACGTGGTGACGGCGTGCTGATGGTTTTGGCCGTGCTCCCTGGGGCGGAAGTGGCGGTGATAACGATTGCGATTCGGAATGGTTGTGCGACAGCAAGACGGGGGAGCGGTTTGGGCCCCCCTCCATAGGATTCCCCCGTACTCATGGGCACTTGAGTCTGTCGGCGGGGCACTCCCCACACGCGCACCGAGCGCGAGGGTCCCGCCCCGGAGGGGAATTCTGTGACTTCTGCTTTTTCTGAGATTTCAGCGCTTCAAGATTCCGACATAGCGAACGGCCCGGCCCTCGGCGCCGGTTCGGGCACGCGCCGACCGCTGCGGGGACGGGGCAACGGGCTCACCCGCCTGGCCTCCGCCGCACTGGTCACCGGCCTCGTCGCGGCGGGCGCCCTCGTCGGCGCGGGCGCGGCGGCAGCCGAGGACGCGGCACCCCAGCACCCGGGCGGCGCGGTAGCCGTCCTGGACGGGCTGAAGACGTACGACGGCGCCAAGATCAAGACGGACAAGGGGACCCAGTCGGTGTCCGCCGGTCTCTTCGAGATGACCGTCGACGGTGGCGGCAAGCTCAAGACGTACTGCATCGACATCCACAACCCCACCCAGAGCAGCGCGGAGTACAAGGAGACTCCCTGGGCGGAGTCCTCGCTCGGCAAGAACGCCGACGCCGGCCGAATCCGCTGGATCCTCGAGCACTCCTACCCGCAGGTCGACGACCTCGCCTCGCTCGCGAAGGCGTCCGGCGCCAAGTCCCTCACCGCGGGCACCGCCGCCGCGGGCACCCAGGTCGCCATCTGGCGCTTCTCGGACAAGGCCGACGTCACCGCGGTCAACGAGGACGCCGAGAAGCTCGCCGACTACCTCGAAGACAAGGCCCAGGACTCGACCGAGCCCCAGGCCTCGCTGACCCTGAGCCCGGCGGCTGTCTCCGGCCAGGCCGGCGGCCTGCTCGGCCCGGTCACCGTGCACACCGACGCGGCCGAGGCCACGGTGGCCCCGCCGGCCGACGCGGTCGCCAGCGGCGTCAAGATCACCGACAAGGACGGCAACCCCGTCTCGAAGGCGACCGACGGCACCGAGCTCTACTTCGACGTGCCGAAGGGCGCCGCGGACGGCACCGCCTCGCTCACCGTGCAGGCCACCACCTCGGTTCCGGTCGGCCGTGTCTTCACCGGTGTGACGACCACCAGCCAGACTCAGATCCTCGCCGGCTCCAGCGAGTCGGTCGTCTCCGCGCAGGCAGCCGCCACCTGGGCCGCCAAGGGTCCGGTTCCCGCGGTGACCGCGCAGAAGAACTGCGCCGACAACCGCATCGACTTCACCGTGACCAACAACGGTGACCAGCCGTTCAGGTTCACGTTCGCGGTGGCCGGTGACGTCTACACCGTTGAGCCCGGCGGTTCGAAGACCGCGTCGGTCGGCGTCGGGGAGGACAAGTCGTACGACATCACGGTCGTCGGCGTCGACAACGACTTCTCGCAGAACTTCAAGGGCGTCCTCGACTGCGTCACCGCGGCCACCCCGGCCACCGGCGGCGACGAGGGCACCGACACGCAGACCGGCGCCTCGCCGAGCCCGGCCACGACCGTGGCCGCCGGCGACGTGACCGGCGGTGGTGAGGGCGACCTCGCCGCCACCGGTGGCTCCAGTGCGACCCCGGTCATCGCGGGCGTCGCCATCGCGCTCGTCGTCATCGGCGGCGGTGCGGTGTTCTTCCTCCGTCGCAAGAAGTCGGCCGCTGCCGCCCAGTAGCGGCCGGACGCACGCGGTCACCGCGCGCGCCGCACCGTGGCTGAGCAGCTGAGCAGCTGAGCAGCTGAGCAGCTGAGCAGCCGAGCGGCTGAACTGAACAGCAGGACCGTACGGCCGAAGGCCCCGGCACCCCGGATTCAGGGGGTGCCGGGGCCTTCGTGCGTACGTACGCCCCGCGTACGAGGCCGCACGAGAGGTGCACGAGGGGTGCACCCGCGCGGTACCGAGTAGGCGCTCCGCGCAGGGAGCTCGCGACTGTCGGTGACCTCGTCCGGGGATGTCGCCTTTGCGGCCGCCCAGTCAGCGGCCCCGGGTGGGACGGGTTTCCCCCGTGGGCTTGTCGTCAGGCAAGATGGGGTGTATCTGCCCACACCTCTATTGCTGCCGGACGGTTTCTCTTGGCTGAGTTCATCTACACCATGCGCAAGACGCGCAAGGCGCACGGCGACAAGGTGATTCTCGATGACGTCACCTTGAACTTCCTGCCCGGCGCGAAGATCGGTGTCGTCGGCCCCAACGGCGCCGGTAAGTCCACGGTGCTGAAGATCATGGCCGGCCTGGAGCAGCCGTCCAACGGTGACGCCTTCCTCTCGCCCGGCTTCAGCGTCGGCATCCTCATGCAGGAGCCGAAGCTCGACGAGGAGAAGACCGTCCTGCAGAACGTGCAGGACGGCGCCGCCGAGATCATGGGCAAGCTGAAGCGCTTCAACGAGGTCGCCGAGCTCATGGCGACCGACTACTCCGACGCGCTGCTCGAAGAGATGGGCAAGCTCCAGGAGGACCTGGACCACGCCAACGCGTGGGACCTGGACGCCCAGCTGGAGCAGGCCATGGACGCCCTGGGCTGCCCGCCCGGCGACTGGCCCGTCACCAACCTCTCCGGTGGCGAGAAGCGCCGCGTGGCGCTCTGCAAGCTGCTCATCGAGGCGCCGGACCTGCTGCTGCTCGACGAGCCCACCAACCACCTCGACGCCGAGTCGGTGAACTGGCTGGAGCAGCACCTCTCGAAGTACGCGGGTGCGGTCGTCGCCGTCACCCACGACCGGTACTTCCTCAACAACGTCGCCGAGTGGATCCTCGAGCTGGACCGCGGCCGCGCGCTCCCGTACGAGGGCAACTACTCCACGTACCTCGAGAAGAAGGCAACCCGCCTCAAGGTCGAGGGCCGCAAGGACGAGAAGCGCCAGAAGCGGCTCAAGGAAGAGCTGGAGTGGGTCCGGTCCAACGCCAAGGGCCGCCAGACCAAGTCCAAGGCCCGCCTCGCCCGTTACGAGGAGATGGCGGCCGAGGCCGACAAGATGCGGAAGCTGGACTTCGAGGAGATCCAGATCCCGCCGGGCCCGCGCCTCGGTTCCATCGTCGTCGAGGTCGAGCACCTCTCGAAGGCCTTCGGCGACAAGGTCCTGATCGACGACCTGTCGTTCACGCTGCCCCGCAACGGCATCGTCGGCATCATCGGTCCGAACGGCGCGGGCAAGACCACGCTGTTCAAGATGCTCCAGGGCCTGGAGACGCCGGACTCCGGCACGGTCAAGATCGGCGAGACGGTCAAGATCTCGTACGTCGACCAGTCCCGCGCCAACATCGACCCGAAGAAGACCCTCTGGGCCGTCGTCTCGGACGAGCTGGACTACATCAACGTCGGCCAGGTCGAGATGCCCTCGCGGGCGTACGTCTCCGCGTTCGGCTTCAAGGGCCCGGACCAGCAGAAGCCGGCCGGTGTCCTCTCCGGTGGTGAGCGCAACCGCCTGAACCTCGCGCTGACGCTCAAGGAGGGCGGCAACCTGCTGCTCCTCGACGAGCCCACCAACGACCTGGACGTCGAGACCCTGTCGTCGCTGGAGAACGCCCTGCTGGAGTTCCCCGGTGCCGCCGTGGTCATCTCCCACGACCGCTGGTTCCTGGACCGCGTCGCCACGCACATCCTGGCGTACGAGGGCGACTCCAAGTGGTACTGGTTCGAGGGCAACTTCGAGTCGTACGAGAAGAACAAGGTCGAGCGCCTCGGCGCGGACGCGGCACGCCCGCACCGCGCCACGTACAAGAAGCTCACCCGGGGCTGATCAACGTGGCCCGTCACCTCTACCCCTGCCCGCTGCGCTGGTCGGACATGGACGCCTTCGGCCACGTCAACAACGTGGTCTTCCTCCGCTACCTGGAGGAGGCGCGCATCGACTTCATGTTCCGGCTGGCGCCGGGGGACGGTTCGCCGTCCTTCGCGGGCGGTTCCGTCGTGGCCCGTCACGAGATCGACTACCTCCGGCCGCTGGTCCACCGCCACGCGCCGGTCACCGTCGAGTCCTGGGTCACGAAGATCGGCGCGGCGTCGCTGACGATCGCGTACGAGATCAAGGACGCGGACCTGGTGTACGTGCGGGCCTCGACGGTCGTCGTGCCCTACAACCTGGTCGAAGGGCGGCCCCGGCGGATCTCCGCCGAGGAGAAGCTCTTCCTCCAGGAGTACATGGAGCAGGAGCCCGCCGCGGCATGACGATGCCCGTGCACTCCGTGCTCTTCGCCGACCCGAGGGAGGCGGCCGATCTCGCCGCCTTCCTCGGCCGGCTGCTCCACTACGACCGCGCCGCCGCCGTCCGCCTCCAGGCGGCCGGCGGGGCGCTGGCCGTGTTCGGACGCCCGCCGTCCTTCGACGTGCTGGCGATCCGTACGGCCCGCCTGGCCGGAACCGGAGCCGGTACCGGGAGCCCTGAGACCTTCGACGTCACGGTGTCGGCGGGGGAGTTCCTGGAGACGCTCGACCCCGAAAGCCCCACGGGAGTGGCAGGAACCCTGCCCCGCCCCGTCACCGGGCCGCCGTGGACCGGGATGCTGCCGCCGCGCGGCCCCTGGCGCGAACTCCCCGGGTTGCCGGGTCCGCAGGAGCTGCGCACCGCGCTGAACACGGCGGTCGGCGAGTTCCGCACGCGCGACGAGGCGCTGCCCGAGGACCGTCGCACCCGGGCCGAACGCGATCTGATCGGCCGCGAGATCTGGTCCCGGCCGGTCGGCGGTACCCCGCTCCCGCTGCGCGCCGTGCACGCCGCCCAGTCGCTCGGCTTCCTCCGCCCCCAGCCGGACCTGCCGGTCGGCCTGCTGGCCGCGGGGTCCTGGCTGCGCCTGCGGAGCCCGTACGGCTCCGTCGCCCTGCGTACGGAGGGCAGCGGCGGCCTCGGCGCGCTCCAACTGTCCGTCGGCCGACGCTGAAGGCCCTGAGGCGCCTCGGTCCCTGAGGCGCTGAACCACCGCGCGGGCCGCCGGACGCCGTGCCGCCGGACGCCGGTTGCCGGTCGTTCAGCCGGCGGTGTTCACCATCGAGGCCGCCGCGTAGGTGAGGTAGGACCACAGCTTCTGCTCGTGCTCGGGCGGGAGCCCCTGCTCGTCCAGGGCGACCCGCATGTGTCCGAGCCAGGCGTCGTGCGCCGCCCGGTCCACCCGGAAGGGCTGGTGCCGCATCCGCAGCCGGGGATGGCCCCGGTGGTCGCTGTACGTCCGGGGGCCGCCCCAGTACTGCATCAGGAAGAGCGCGAACCGTTCCTCGGCCGGGCCCAGGTCCTCCTCCGGATACATCGGCCGCAGCAGCGGGTCCTCGGCCACTCCTTCGTAGAAGCGGTGCACCAGGCGCCGGAAAGTCGCCTCGCCGCCGACCTGCTCGTAGAAGGTCTGCTCCTGAAGCGTGTCGTGCGGGTTCTCTGTCACCCGTCCATGGTCGCAGACGTACCGGCCGAGGGCGGGGGTCCTAGGACCCTTGGGGTACCCGGCCCCCGGCCCGCACGCCCCGGCCCCCGGCCCGCACGCCCCAGCCCGCACGCCCCGGCCCGCACGCCCCGGCCCGGTCACCGCAGCCCCGGCCCGGTCACCGCTGCCTCGCGGCGGGGCGCGCCGCGGCGAAGACGAGCCCGGCGAGTGCGCAGACAACCGCCGACATCAGCAGGGACCACCCCGGGTGCGAGGACGCCGTCGTGCCCATCACGGCGACGCCGAGGGTGGCACCGACCTGGCGCACCGCGTTGAGCAGACCACCGGCCGCGCCCGCGCCACCCACCGGGGCGGCGTCGACGACGGCCGCGACGACGGCGGGCAGCACGAAGGAGATGCCGAAGCCGGTGAGCAGCAGGCCCGGGGCGAGCCAGAGTGAGGCCCCATCGGCGAGCACGGTGCAGGCGAGCGCGGCGCCACCTGCGGTCAGCAGGGACAGGCCGGTCAGGACGGGGAGCCGGGGGCCCCTGGCCGCCACGAGCCTGCCGGTCAGCGGCGGGTTCGCGGCGAAGGGGACGGTCAGCGGAAGGAACGCGAGCCCGGTCTCCAGCGGGCTCAGGTGCCGCTGCTCCTGGAGCAGCAGGGGCAGGACGAAGAGCGCGCCGGCCAGCGCGAAGCCGGTGGCCGCCGCCGCCAGGAGCACGGCCCGCACCCGGGCGGACCGGATCAGTACGGGGTCGAGTACCGGCGACGGGCTCCGGCGTTCGCGTACGACGAAGGCCCACGTCGCGGCGACGCATGCCACCGAGGACGCCGCCGCGCGGCCCCAGGACCGGGCCCCGGCGGCGATCAGCGCGTCCGTGAGCAGCGCCAGCGCCGCACCGGCGGCCACCTGGGCCGGCCAGTCGACGGCGCGGACACCGCGCGGACAGCGCACCGCACGGCTCCGGGTGAGGGCCAGCACCGCCACCCCGACGGGCACGTTGACCAGGAACACCGCACGCCATCCGGCCGCGCCGACCAGCGCGCCCCCGGCGATCGGGCCGGCCGCGACGGCGGCACCGCTGACCGCGGCCCACACCGAGACCGCGCGTGCCCGCGCGGCGGGCTCCGGGTACAGCCGGCCGATCATCGCCATGGTGGCGGGTACGCACGCCGCGGCGGCGGCGCCGGAGAGCGCCCGGAGCACCAGCAGGGTGGTCAGGCCGGGGGCGACGGAGCTGAGCAGCGACGCGAGGACGAACACCGCGACGCCGCCCCGGAAGAGCCGCTCGGCACCGTACTTGTCGGCCGCCGCTCCCGCCGGGAGCAGCAGCGCCGCGAAGGCCACGGTGTAGCCGGTGACCGCCCATTGGAGTCCGGCCGTCGAAGTGGCCAGGGAGGAGGCGAGATCGGGTTCGGCGACCGACAGCACCGTGGTGTCGAGGAGCACCATGAAGTAGCCCAGCGAGATACCGGTCAGCGCGAGGGCCCGCCCTCTGCCCGGCAGGGAACGGCCTTCGTACGTGGGCGGGTTGACGACAGTCATGACGGGACGGCCTCCAGGTGATCGGGCGGGGAACGGCCCACTGTGGCCGTCCTGGAGCGGGCGCTCCACCGGCCGGCCCGCACACCGCGTTCGGAATTTCCGAACGCTCCGTCGGGTTCTCCTCCGACATGGAGTTACGTCAACTCAGGTCCTTCGCCGCGGTCGTCGAGCACCGGACGGTGACCGGCGCGGCCGTCGCGCTCGGGCTGGCCCCCTCGTCGGTCTCGCAGCAGATCCGCACCCTCGAATCCGCTCTCGGGACGGCCCTGTTCGTCCGGAGTCCCGGGGGGATGGAGCTGACGCCCGCGGGGCAGCGGCTGCGGGGCTGGGCGCGGTCCCTGCTCGACACCGCCGAACAGGCCGTCCACGACGTCCGGACCGGGCGCCGGAACCTGCGGCTCGGCGCGCTGGAGACCCTGGCCGGCTCGCACGTCCCGCTGATCCTCACCCGGCTGGCCGAGCGGCGGCCCGGCCTCGACGTCGAGGTGAGTTCCGACCGCACCCGCGAGGGGCTGTTCGCCGATGTCGTGGCGGGGCGTCTCGACGCCGCCCTGCTCCTGGACTCGGGCGAGGAGATCGGCGCACTGGGATTCCCGCCGCCCGCCGAGCCCCTGGCCTTCGTCGACCTCGACCCGGTCCCGCTCGTCCTGGTCGCGGCGCCAGGGCACCCGCTGGCCGGCCGGACGTCGCTGACCCCGGCGGACCTCGACGGCGTACGGCTGCTGGTGAACGTTCCCGAGTGCTCCTTCTGGATGGCCGGGGACCGGGCGCTGGGCGCCGGGCCCGAGCGGGTCCGGTCCGGCGGGGTCCCGGTGATGCGCGCCTGGGCCGAACACGGCCTCGGGATCTCGCTGCTGCCCCGCTTCGCGGTCGCCGACAGCCTCCGGACCGGCACCCTGGTCCCCCTCGACCTGCCCCTCCCGGACCTCTGCCTGCGCCTCGTCTGGTGCGAGGACCGCGAGTCCGCCCTGCCCGGCCTGCGGGAGACCCTCTATGCCGCCGCCGGCCCGTACCCGGACGGGCGGGCCGGACACCCGTGACCGCCCCGTACCCGTGACCGCACCCGCGACCGAACCGCACCGTGACGGCTCCGCACCCGTGACGGGCGCACGCCGGTCGCCCGCCGGGCACCGGCGCAGGAGAGTGGAGGCATGGGTGCCCGAGAGCGCGAGACGCGTGATCCGTTCGAAGCCGAGGGAGCCGCGGCCCGGCAGGCCATGGTGCGGCTCATCGTGGCCGGCGGCGGGCTGCGCGACCCCGGCTGGCGCACGGCCTTCGAGGACGTGCCGCGCCACCTGTTCGTGCCGTACTACTACGAGGGCGGGCTCCTCGGTGCCGTGCGCCTCTGGTGCGAGGACGCCGACCCCGCACGCCGCGAACAGTGGTTGCGTGGGGCGTACGCGGACGGGCCGCTGGCCACCCGCATGAAGGACGGCGAGCTCGTCTCCTCCAGCAGCCAGCCCTCCCTGATGGCGCTCATGCTCGACGAACTCGACGTGCGCGACGGCCAGAACGTGCTGGAGATCGGCGCGGGCACCGGCTACAACGCGGCGCTGCTCGCCCACCGGCTCGGCGACGGCGCGGTCACCACCGTCGATCTCGACCCGGAGATCACCGAGTCCGCCCGCCGCCACCTCGCCGCCGCCGGATACCGCCCCGCCGTCGTCACCGGCGACGGGGCGCGCGGCTGCCCCGGGCGGAGCCCGTACGACAGGATCATCGCGACCTGCACCTTGCCGCTGATCCCCGAGGACTGGCTCACGCAGTGCGCACCCGACGCCCGCGTCCTGGCCCCCTTCGCCACCGGGCTGATCTCGCTCCGGGTGCGGGAGACCGCGGGCGGACGGCGGGCGGAGGGGCACTTCCTGCACACCCCGGCGTTCTTCGTACCGCTGCGCGGGACACCGGAGCGACCAGGCGGTGCGGCCCGGCGGATGACGGGGAACGGCCTCTACTCGTTCCTGCTCACGCTGGCGGGCGGCTCGCTCGGCGCGGACGAGGCGATGAACCTCTGGGAGGGCGAGGGGCGCCCCGGCCGGGAACGCTTCGGCCTCACCGTCGACCGGGGCCGCCAGTGGGCCTGGCTGGACGACCCGGAGGGCCCGTACGTATGGCCCCTCACCGGTCACGAGGAGCGGTGAGGGGCCATGACGGTGTCGGGCCGTGTCCGACCGTTCCCGTCGGGCGGGCGGTGTCCGCCGATCCGACGGCGAATGGTCGGACACGGCCTACGGCGGATCAGCCCCGGCGGACCGTGATCGTCGTCCACGCGCCGACGTGCACCTGGTCGCCGTCCTGGAGCGGAACCGGTACGTAGGGCTGGATCGGGTCCTCGGCGCCGTTGAGCGTGGTGCCGTTGGTGGAGTTCTGGTCCACCACCGCCCAGCCCCCGTCCGGTTGCTTCACCAGGATCGCGTGCTGGTGCGAGACGCCCGGGTCCTCCGGCGGCACCGCAAGATCGATGTCGGGCGACTCGCCGGTGCTGTGCCGGCGGCGCCCGATGGTGATCTGGCTGCCCGCGAGTTCGAGGTGCTGCTCGGGGGAGTACGCGGGCAGGTTCAGCCCGGTCGCCTCCGGGCCGCTGCGCTGCATCATCGCCAGGAAGTAGTCACGGTCGGGCGCGATCACCGCGGTCCAGGTGGCGGCCCGCTGAGGCTCCTGCCCACCGGGAGGGCCGCCCTGCGCCCCGGGACCCGTCTGGGCGCCCGGGAAGCCGCCCTGGCCGGGGAAGGGCGGCGAGAAGGCCACCTGCTGGGGGCTCTGCTGCGCGGGGTTCTGCTGCTGGAAGGGGTGCGGCGGCTGCTGATGCGCGGGAGCGTGCGGCGCCTGCGTCCGGCCCTGGGCCTGCGAGGGCGGCGGCAGCATCCAGTCGTCCGCCTCCGTCGGGGACGACGGACCGGGCGCGGGCGGCGCGCTCTGCTGGAACGCCTGCGGCGGACCCTGCTGGTAGCCGGCCGGCGGTCCCTGCTGGAACGCGGCAGGCGGACCCTGCTGCGGGCCGGGCTGGCCGGGCTGGCTCTGCGGGAAGGACGGCTGCCCGGGGTGGCCGGGGAACTGCGGCTGCCCGCCCTGCGGGAACGGCGACTGCTGCTCCTGCGGACCCGGCCGGCCCTGCTGCGCCTGCGGGAAGGCCGGGGGCTGCTGGTTCTGCTGGTTCTGCTGGGTTTGCTGGTTCTGCTGGAAGGCGCTCGGCGGCGCCTGCCGGCCGTCGCGGTCCGGTACGAGCGGCTCCGCCGGGCGGTTCAGCTGCGAGGGACGCGAGCTCTGGTACTCGAAGGGGTCACGCGGCTGCGGCGGCTGCGGACCCGGAGCGTGCGGAGCCGGGGGTGCCTGCCGGGGGCCGGGCTGCGCCTGGAAGCCGGGCGGCAGGTTGAGACCGGGCACCGGCCCGCCACCGGCGCCGGGCTGCGGAGCCAGCGGGGTGTACGAGGTCGCCGTGTTGGTGAGGAAGTTCCACCGGCACTCCTCGCAGAACGGCCCACCGGGCTCACGCGGGGTACGGCACTGCGGGCAGAGCTCGACTCCGGCGGTCGGCTGTCCACCCGGGCCGGGGCCTTGCGGATATCCGTATCCGGGCGCGGGCGGCGGCGGAGGAGGCGGAGGGACCGCACCGGGCGTACCGGCTCCGGTCATGCGATGTCCGCAGACCTCGCACCAGTCCTCAGAACCCGACTGGTGTCCGTTCGGGCAGGTCGGCATGTCGGCGCTTCCCCCTCTCCTTGTCCGGCCCGGGGGCCGTCATGCTGGTCGATCGCCGTACGCGCGGCGGGGCGGAGGGTCCGCCCTCGGCCGTGCGGACGACTCTGTCGCTCGGCTTCGTCTGTGTCGTTCTCTTGTTACTTCTTGACGCGAACGGTCTTCGTGGAGCGCGTTTCGAGGGTCATCTCGTCCGCTTCCGCAACCTTCGCTTTCAGTCGCACAGTACCCGTCGCGGCGTCGACCACGTCGACCACCTTCGAAAGCAGCTTCGCGGTGTCCTCGTTGCCGGAGACCGTCGCGAGCTGCACCGCCCGGCCCAGTTTCGCGGTCGCGCCGTCCAGGTCGCCGGCCTTGCGCGCGTCGAGTCCCTGCTGGATCACCCGGGCCAGTTCGGCCTGGCCCGTATAGTGCGCGACCTGCGGATTCATCGCCGTGGACGCCACCAGGTCGTCCGTCCACACCGCCCGCACCAACCCCTGCGAGAGGGTCTGCGGAGCGCCACCGCCCGACGGCGCGGGGAGGACCAGGGAGACGCGCGCCGCCAGCATCTCCTGGCCGAGTCGGGCCTGGGGAACCCTGACGCAGACGTGATAATCGCGGGATTCGTCACCCCAGGAACCGGTCGGGTAGTCCCCGGCGCGCGGTCCCGCCTGTGTCCGGCGCCCGGTCAGATCGGCGACCGCCGGAGCGACCTGTTTCACGAAGAGGATCTCGGTGTCCACCGGCGTCCAGAGCCGCAGCGCCACGTCCGCGACCTCCTTGCCCATGGCGTTCTCCATCATCCGCGTGAAGTCCGCGGCCAGCCCCGACGGGTCCGCGACGATGTCGGCGGTGCCCAGCAGGGCGGAGGCTATGGCCGTGACCTCTTTCACCTCCCAGTCCGTGCCGACACCCCGGGCGTCACAGGTGAACCGGCCCGCGCAGGTGTCCAGGGCCGCGCGCAGATCCTCCGGGGCCTCGTGCTCGTTGCGCCCGTCGGTCAGCAGGATGCCGTGCCGCAGACCCACCCCGGTGGTGCCGAACAGCCGGTCGGCGAGCCTGAGCCAGGTGCCGATCGCCGTACCGCCCCCCGCGCCCAGCCCGCGCAGCGCGTCCTTGGCCTGCGCCTTGGTCAGACGGTCGGCCCTGGCGAGCCGGCCGTTGCCCGGGTAGACGTCCCTCGCCACGTGCGTACCGGCCACCACCGCGAAGAGGGTGCCGTCGCGCAGGGTGTCGATGGCCGCCGCCGTGGCGTCCCGGGCGTTGCGCATCTTCGTGGGCGGGTAGTCCATCGACCCGGAGCAGTCGACCATGAGCACGACCGCCGTGTTCGACGCGGACGCCGCGCTTCCGGCGAGCGGCACACCCCCCGAGGTGCCGCCGCCCGTGGACGTGACCGTGACGATCGCGTTGACCTCGCGGCCCCCCTCGGGGAGATAGCTGTTCTGGTACACGTCCACGGAGAACTGCGGCTGCTGCGACTTGGAGAAGTTGGCCATGGAGCGGCTCCTCGGTGCCCCACCGGTGGGACGGATACGGGTGTGCGGTCGACGTACCGGATGACGTACCGGCCCGTGCGGGCGCCCTCGCCGGGAGTCCGGGCACCCGGTGCGAGGGAGCGTGCGAGAAAGGCCGGTAAATAGCAGTGCGAGAAAGGCCGGAAAGTAGCAGTGAAACGGTCGGAAGCGGGCGGAGGTGGTTGGGAACGGTCGCGGTCTCGGGAGGCGGCCCGTAAGGGTGCCGGGACACGGCTTCGCGGGTGGCTGGGCGTCAGCCGGGGAGCGTCAGCCGGAGTGTGCCCCGGCGGGCCGTACGGCGAACGGCAGCAGCGCCACCGTTACGTTGTCGTGGCCCCCGCCGTCGAGCGCGTGACCCACCAGCACCCGCGCTCCGTGCAACGGGCGTTCGTGGGCGTCCCGGGGCAGGGCGGCGGCCATCTCCTCGGCGGTCTCCGCGTAGTTCCACAGACCGTCGGTGCAGACCACCACCGTGCCCGGCCGGTCCGGCTTGAACGCGGCGGTGTGCGGGTCGAGTTCGTAGGCGTCGGCGCCCAGCCAGCCGGTGATCGCGTGGGCGCGCTCGTCCGCGTACGCCTGCTCCTCGCTCATCAGCCCGGCCGCCACCATCTGCGCGGCCCAGGAGTCGTCCTCGGTGAGCCTGACGGGCTGCTCCGTACGGTCGGTGGGCACCCAGTAGACGCGGCTGTCGCCGACCCAGCCGACGACCAGCAGACCGCCTGCGGCGACCGCGCCGACCAGCGTGCAGGCCGGAGCGTTCTGGTTGCGGTGCGGCTCGTGCTCCGCCGCGCCCTCCTGCTCGTCGGCCAGGGCGTTGACGGCCCGGGAGGCCGCGACGATCGCGTCGTGCATCGCCTGCTGCGGGTGTTTGCCGCGCGGCAGCGACTCCAGGAGGGACTCGCCGGCGGCGGTCGCGGCGGCGGCCGAAGCCTCGTCGGGCCGGTGCGCGGAGGACACCCCGTCACAGACGATCGCGACGACGGCCGGCGAACCGTCCGGCAGCGCGGTGGCCGACACGGCGAAGGAGTCCTCGTTGCGGTGGTGGCGCAGCCCGCGGTCGCTGACCGCCGCCACCGGACCGAGCTCCTGCTCCATGTGGTCGCGTTCGCGCGGCTGGGCGTGACCGCAGGTCTCGCAGTACCCGTCGGTGTCGACCCGGCCGGCCCGGCAGGCGACACAGAGCCTGGTACCGGCAGGGGCGGTCGCAGCCCCCGTACCGCCCGCACCGCGCGGGTCGGAGGCGGCTACGGCCTCCGGCGGGCCCGCCGGAGCGGCAACGGCGCCCGGTGCGATTCCCGGTGCGGTTCCCGGTGCGGCCAGTTCGAAGTCCCCGGAGTGCGGCTGTGCCGGCACCGCCCGCTCGTCGTACCGCACGGTGGGCGGCGCGGCGGGCGGCGGTACGGCGGCCTGGGCGGGAGCGGTCCGTGGTGCGGGGGGAGCCGCCGGGGCGTCCGGGGCCGCCGCGCGGGCGTACAGCGGGTGGCCCGCCGAGTCGATGCCCGGGAGGTCGGCCGGGCGGTGGACGGGCGCGGGCTGGTCCGAGGTGTCGGTCTCGGACGCCGCCGGCCACGAGGCCGCGGCGGGTGCGGCCGAAGCCGCCGGAGCCACGGCCGGAACGGGAGGAGCCGACGGCATGGGCGGCGTCGTGATCGCCATCGTCGGCCGGTCGCCCGGCCGTTCGGGCACGGCCGACAGGTCGTAACCGCAGGCGCCGCAGAACAGGTCGGCGGGCTCCAGCGGTTCGGCACAGCCGGGGCACGTCGGCAGGGAGGCCGTCTGCTGGTGGATCTGTGACATCTTCACACCCACGTCCGGGGGCGGAAACGGTTGGCCCGCTCCACCAGTTCGATCCTCTCGTCGCCCCGCTGAGCCAGCCGGGCGAGCATCCGATAAGAGCGTTCCAGCCCGAACCGGAGCCCCCGCTCGTCCAGTTCGCTGCCGAGCAGCTTCCGCGCGCCCGGCCCGGAGACCGCAGGGCCCGCGGACAGGCGGGCGGGTCCTGTGGAGAGTACCCAGTCCAGCGCGGTCCCCAGCACCTCGGTCGACAGCCGCTCGCGGCGCACCGCGTCCAGCCCCAGTCCCGCCAGTGCCGTGATCTGGTCCGAGGCGGCTGCCAGGTCGTCCGCCAGCGGCTCAGCGGGGTCGCGCCCGCGCAGCCGCGCGCGGACCGAGGCGACCCGGGCGGCCGTGAAGTGGATCGACGCGGCGGGCACCGACTCCAGTGTGCGTACCGCGCCGGCACGGTCCCCCGCGGCGAAGCGCACCCGGGCGAGCCCGAACGCGGCGCTGACGAAGCTCGGATCGGTGGTCCAGACGAGGTGGTAGTAGTCGGCGGCGTTGTCCAGCTGCCCCAGGACCTCCGCGCAGATCCCGAGCGCAAGCTTGGGCGCCGGTTCGCCCGGGAACGCGTCGTACACCGCGTCGAAGGAGAGCGCCGCGCGCTCGCGGTCGCCGGTCACCAGGGAGACCACCCCCCGGTACCAGACCACCCGCCAGTCGTCCGGGTACCGGGCCTCCAGCTCGCCCAGCACATGGCCGGCCGCCGGGTACTCCGCCAGCTCCAGCAGGGCACGCAGCTCGCGCAGCCGGGTCTCCGGCGAGGGGGCCGGGACGGTGCGCAGCGCGCCGATCAGCTCCGTGGGAGCCGCCGCCATCACCCCGGCCAGGAAACCGGCGTTGGGGTCGCTCGCGTCGACGCGCGGCACCGGCAGCGAGAGCGCGGTGCCGCCCGCGTCGAGTCCACCGAGCCACCGGCCTGCGCCGACCGGTGCCGGTGTGGCCGCGAACCCCGGGGCCGGGACGCTCTCCGCCGGGCGCGGCGCCGGGACGCCCTGGCCACCGACCGTGGGGCCACCGACTGCGGGGCCACCGACTGTGGGACCACCGCCCCGGGCCGGGCCCGCCGAGCCGCTCGCATGGGTGGGCGGGGCCGTCAGCACCGCCGCCGAGGGCTGAGGCCGATACCCGGCCGGCGCGTATCCGGCGGGCGGGACGTGCCCGGAGGCCTGCGTGTGTCCCGGGGGAGTGGCGTACCCGGCGGGAGCCTGCGGGTGCCCCGAGGGCTGCGGTCCGCCCGCTCCGGCACGCGCCACGGGGATGCCGCCGTACGGGCCGGAGCCCAGGGGCAGCGCCGCCGCCACCGTCGGGACGGCCGCGCCCGGGGCCACGGACCCCGTGGGCTCACGGCGCCGCTTCGGGCGCCGCGCGGTCCGGGCGCGACGACTGCCGAGGCGCGAGACGTCACCGGTCAGTTCGGCGAACAACTCCGTGTCCGTCACCCGCAGTTCCGGGCCGAACAGCGTGGACAGGGCCGGGCGCGGGCGCCCCGACTGGAGCGCGACGACCTCCCGGAGCACCCCCGTCAGCTGCTCGGCCATCTCCTCCGCCGAGGCGAAACGCCGCGCCGGGTCGGGATCGGTGGCGCGTACCAGCAGCCGGTAGAAGGACTCGTACGTCCGGAAGACCTCTATGTTCTCCGGGTCCGGCAGCGAGTCCACGAAGACGTTGGTGTACCCCTGGAAGTCGAAGGTGAGCACCGCGAGGGTCCGCGCCACGGTGTACAGGTCGGAGGCGACCGACGGGCCGACCTCGCCGACCTCGGGGGCCTGGTAGCCCACCGTGCCGTAGATCGCCGACTCCTCGTCGTCCATCCGGCGCACCGCGCCCATGTCGATCAGCTTGAGCTGGTTCTCCGTCTGGATCGCGTTGTCGACCTTGAAGTCGCAGTAGAGGAGGTTGCGGCTGTGCAGGTGGCCGAGCGCCTCCAGCGCCTCGATCCCGTACGCGCACGCCTGCTCGACCGGCAGCGGATCGCGCCTCCCGGACGGGGTGCGGCGGTCGTTGGCGATCTCCTTGAGGGCCTTGCCGCCGACGTACTCCATCACGATGTAGCCGTCCAGCGAACCCGTGCGCGGGTCGAGGTGCTCGACGAAGTTGTAGATCCGGACGATGTTGGAGTGCTCGATCTCCGCGAGGAAGCGGCGCTCCGAGATCGCCGCCGCCATGGCGTCCTGGTCGCCGGTGTCCAGCAGGCCCTTGAGGACCACCCAGCGGTCCGAGACGGCCCGGTCCACCGCGAGGTAGACCCAGCCCAGCCCGCCGTGCGCGAGGCAGCCCGCCACTTCGTACTGTCCGTGCACCACGTCACCGCCGCGCAGCTTCGGCACGAAGGAGTACGGGTGCCCGCACTTGGTGCAGAACCCCTCCGTGCGGCCCGGCCGCTCGCCACGCGCCCGGCCCACCGGCGCCCCGCAGTCCGAGCGCGAGCAGAACCGCTTCCGCTCGGCTGACCGCGGACACGGCGGGGCGCGGGCCCGGAAGGGCAGGGCGCCCCGCCCGGCCGTGACCGGAACGAGGCGCCGCAGGGGCTCTCG
>NZ_JBSFVR010000144.1:0-18052 GCF_053592415.1 Streptomyces sp. NPDC002690
CCGCCGTCCGCGCGGAGGTGGACCGGGCGGTCGAAGCCGCCAACTCCCGGCTCAACCGCAGCGAGCAGGTCAAGCGGTACGAACTGCTCGCCGAGGAGTGGGGACCGGGGACCGGGGAGCTGACCCCGTCCCTGAAAATGCGGCGCCGGGTCATCCGGGACAAGTACGCCGACTCGCTGTCCGGGCTCTACCAGGACTGAGCCGGGCGCCCCACCCCCGCGAGTACGCGGCAGGGCGGCCCACCCACCCCGACCGGGGACGGGTGGGCCGCCCTGCCGCGTACGGCCCGCTCAGAGGCCGTAGGTCTTGCCGATGACGTCCCGCTGGATCTCGCTGGTCCCCCCGTAGACCGTGGAGACCACGGCGGCCCGCAGGTGGCGTTCCATGTCGAACTCCGTGGTGTAGCCGTATCCGCCCATCATCTGCATGCCCTCCAGTGCGGCCCGCTTGGCCAGCTCGGTCGCCTTCAGCTTGGCCATCGACGCCTCGCGGGGGAACAGCTGGTCCGGCCGCGCGTCGCAGTCCAGGGCCGTTTCCCGCACCAGCAGCCGGGTGCACTCGATGTCGGTGGCGAGTTCGGCGATCCGGTGCCGCAACGCCTGGAAGGAGCCGACCGGCCGCCCGAACTGCTCGCGTTCGCGGACGTAGGCGACCGTGTCGTCGAAGGCGCGGCGCGCCAGGCCCAGCATGTTCGCGGCCAGGAAGAGCCGCTCGTGGTTCAGCCCGGCCATCAACTGCTCCCAGCCGGCGTCCACCTGGCCCACGACCGCGTCCGCGGGCAGGCGCACGTCGGTGAGGAAGACATCATTGACCTCCCGGCCGCCCATGGTGTCGATGCGTCGCACCTCCACACCCGGTGTACCGGCGGGAAGATGGAACATGGTCAGGCCGCCGTGCTTGGACTCGCCGGTACGGGCCACCAGCAGGATGTGCTTCGCCAGGTGCGCGTTGGAGATCCAGGTCTTCTGGCCGTCGACCACCCAGGTGCCGTCCGCCTCCCGCACGGCCCGGCAGCGCAACGCGCCCACGTCCGACCCGGCCCCCGGCTCCGACATGGCGATGGAGAGCACGTCACCGCGCACGACGCCGGACAGCACTTCCTGTCGCTGCCGCTCGGTGCCGAACTTCTCGTACGCCTTCGCGGCGATGACGGTGGTCACGAAACCCCCTGCCGGAACCATCCCGTACGAGGTCTCCTCCAGGACGAGGCAGGCGTCGGCCAGCCCGCCGCCGGAACCGCCGTACTCCTCGGGAAGGCACACCCCCAGCCAGCCCAGGTCGGCGAGCCTGCCGTACAGCTCGGGGTTGTGGGCCTCGTGGCCACCCGAGGTCAGTGCGTCGCGCTGCTCCCGGGTGCCGCACTCCCGTCCGGCGAAATCTCGGATGGCCGCGACGAAATCGGCCTGCTCTTGGGTGAGGCGACTGCCCATCAGGTCCTCCGGAGTTCGTTTGTTACTTAGATACGTTAGTCGTTTCAGCGTCTCTCTGCGGGATCTTCGCCGGTATCGTGAGGACATGAGAACTGACACGAACGACTCGCGGACCACCACGGCCGCCGCCCGGCCGGAGGAGTCGGAGGACCCCACGGCGCGGCGGATTCTCGACGGTGCCCTGGAGCAGTTCACCCTCCTGGGGCTCCGCCGCTCCTCGGTGGACGACGTCGCCAAGCGGGCCGGAGTCTCCCGCGTCACCGTCTTCCGGCGCTTCCAGACCAAGGACAAGCTGGTCGAAGCCACCCTGCTGCGCGAGCTCGGCCGGTTTTTCCAGCGCCTGGACGCGGCGGTGGCGGCACTGCCGACCATGGAGGAACGGGTCGTCGAGGGGTTCGTGGTCGCGCTGCGCCACACCCGCGCCCACCCGCTCTTCGGGGGCCTGCTGCGCCTCGAACCCGAGCTCGTGCTGCCCTACTTGACCGTGCAAGGCGGCTTCTCGCTCTCCGCCACCGTCACCTATCTGACGGCACATCTGCGCCGTGCCCAGCAAGCGGAGGGCCGTCCCGACGAGGACCCGCAGCCGGTCGCCGAACTCATGGTGCGGGTCGCGGTGTCCTTCCTGCTCAACCCCGCCAGTTGCATCGAGATGGACGACGAGGACCAGGCCCGGGCCTTCGCCCGCCGCTACCTGGCCCCGCTGCTGGACGCCTGACGCTCGCCGTACCGCTGCCGCACCGATGCGCCGGTGTACCGCGGGACCCTCCTGCCGTCCGGCGGCGGTGGCCGGCCGGTCAGCGGCGCCGGTGCAGTGCCCGGGCCAGCCGCACCGCGCGCTCCCTCGTGGCGGCCGGCACGTCGAACGAGGTCAGGGCGACCGGCGGGGTGAACCGCTGCACCGTGGTCGACTGCACGCAGGTGAAGCCGCGCAGCCCTTCCTCGCCGTGGATCCGCCCGAAGCCGGAGTCCCGCGATCCACCGAACGGCAGCGCGGGTACCGCGGCGAAGCCCAGCACCGAGTTCACCGACACCGCCCCCGCGCGCAGGCGCGCCGCGATCGCCGCGCCCTCGCGCCCGCCGCGGCAGAACACCGCCGCCCCCAGGGCGTAACGCGAGGCGTTGGCGCGCTCCACCGCCTCGTCCACGTCGGCCACCTGGTTGACCGCCACGACCGGCCCGAAGGTCTCCTCCGTCATCGCCGCCGCGTCCTCCGGCACGTCGGCCAGCACCACCGGCGTGACGTACGGAGCGCGGACCGACTCGGGCCCGCCCAGCAGGGCCCGCGCACCCGCCGAAACCGCGCCGGTCACGTGGCGTTCCACGATCGCGATCTGCCCCGGCAGCGTCATCGGACCGTAGGCGGCGTCCGCCGTGTCGCCGGTACGCAGCGCCTCGGCCTTGTCGGCCACCAGACGGCACAGCTCCGCGTGGATCTCCCGTACCGCGTAGACGCGCTCCACCCCCGCGCAGGTCTGTCCCGAATTGCTGAACGCGCCCCACACGATGGCGTCGGCCGCGGCGGACAGGTCCGCGTCCGCGGTGACGATGACGGCGTCCTTCCCGCCGCACTCGGCGAGGAACGGCGTGAGCGTCTGCGCGCACACCGCCATCACCTTGCGGGCCGTCCCCGGTGACCCGGTGAAGGCCAGCTTGTCGACCCCGGACCGGGCCAGGGCGTCCCCGGTGGCAGCCGCGCCGGTGACGGTGGTGAGCAGCCCCGCGTACTCGGGCACGGCGGCGTCGAAGAGTCCGGCCAGCAGGACGCCGGTGCCGGGGGTCAGTTCGGACGGCTTGAAGACCACGGCGTTCCCCGCGGCCAGGGCGTAACCGATGGAACCCATCGGCGTGTACAGGGGGTAGTTCCAGGGGCCGATCACGCCGATCACGCCGAGCGGCCGGTGCACCAGTGAGGCCCGCTGATGCACGGTGAACAGCCCGGTGCTCACCTTCCTCCGGCGCAGCACGCGTTCCGCGTTGCGGGCGGCCCAGCCCAGGTGCTCCAGCGTGAGCACCACCTCCAGTTCGGCGTCGCCGACCGGCTTGCCGGTCTCCTCGGCGATGGTGCGGGCCATGGAGTCGAGGTCGGTGGCGAGCGCCCTCTTCCAGCGCAGCAGGTGGTCGCGGCGCCGGGAAGCGGGCAGCGCGGCCCAGCCCGCCTGGACGGTCCGGGCCCGCGCGGTGGCGCGGGAGACCTCCTCGGGCCCGTTCACCGGGTGTTCGGCGATCGGCTCGCCGGTCGCGGGGGAGTGGGTGGTGAAGGTCCCGGCGTGTGGCGCGGCGGCCGGGGTGTCGTGGGTCGTCATCGGGTCTCCTCGGGGAAGTGCGGGGGAGCGCGGGGATGGGGGCCGGTGGTTCGAGCTCTCTGAGGACTCCCGGTGAGTCGAAGATACTCAAACTATTGAGTTGTTTCATCGTGCGTCAATACGCCGGACGGAAGGCGTCGGGAAACGCCTTCCGATCAAGCAGGAGTCGGTAACTGCCTGGATTCACAAGGCGCATGTCGGCCCGTCGTGCGTCGGCTCACCGCTTCCGGGGTGCGCTGTGATCCGCTGCCCGCCCGCCCGGGTGGCGGACCGGGCGAATGTCGCACAAGGGGCACAGTGGGCTATTCCGCCATGATGGGAGTCATGCCTCTCCCTCCCCGGTCGAACCCGGAGCAGCCCCGCGCGGTCCCGGACTCGCTCGGTATCTGGCTGGTGGTTGCGGCCTTCGCCGTGACGATGATGGGCACGACCCTCCCCACTCCGCTGTACGCCCTCTACCAGGAGGAGTTCGGCTTCTCCACACTGATGATCACGCTCATCTTCGCGACCTACGCGGTCGGCGTCGTGGTGGCGCTGCTCTGCTGCGGGCACGTGTCGGACCAGATCGGACGGCGACGCACCCTCCTGCCCGGTCTCGCACTCTCCATCGCCAGCTCGGTGATCTTCCTCGCCGCGTCCGAACTGGCGCTGCTGTTCCCGGCCCGTCTGCTCTCCGGCCTGTCCGCCGGACTCTTCACCGGCACGGCGACGGCGGCCATCGTCGACCTGGCAGGTTCCCGGAGTGCCGAACGCGCCACGCTGGTGGCCACGGTCACCCAGATGGGCGGCCTCGGCAGCGGTCCCCTGATCGGCGGCCTGCTGGCCGAGTACGCGCCCGCCCCCCTGCGGCTGCCCTACGCGCTCGACCTCGGGCTGCTCGTCCTCGCGCTCGTCGCCGTACTGCTCATGCCCGAGCCCGTCGCCGTCACCTCGCGCCGACCGCGTCCGCGACTCGCGCGGCCCCAGGTTCCTCGGCACATGCGCGGGGTCTTCCTGCGGGCCTCCATCGCGGGCTTCGCGGGATTCGCGGTGCTCGGTCTGTTCACCGCCGTGGTCCCCTCGTTCCTGCGCGAGCTCCTCGACGTGCCCAGCCCGACCGTGGCCGGGGTGGTGATCTGTGCGATCTTCTGCGCCTCGGCGGTCGGACAAGTGGTCCTGGTACCTGCTTTCGGTCCGCGCGCCCTCCCCGTCGGGTGCGCGGGCCTCATTCTCGGCATGCTCCTGCTCACCACGGGATTCGCCACCGCGTCGTTCGGCCTCCTGCTCGCCGGCGGGCTCGCCGCCGGGGCGGGCCAGGGCATGAGCTTTCGCGCGGGCCTCGCCGGCATCAACGCGGTGGCCCCTGCCGACCGCAGAGGCGACTTGGCCTCCGTCTACTTCACCGTGCTGTACGTGGCACTCGCGCTGCCGGTCGTCGGAGTGGGCCTCGCCGCCGACCTGTTCGGACTGCGCACCGCCGGCATCGCGTTCGGCGTGGTCGTCGCCCTGCTCGCCGCCTGGACGCTCTCCGCGGTCCTGCGCGCCGGCCCGGATGCGTAACGCATGGCGGGTGCGTCGGGGCGGCCGGATCCCTCTGGTCCTCCCGGCCCCTGGCCCCGCTTCTCCGGCAGGCTACCGGCGGGTGATCAGAGGGCGGCGACGCGCGACGCGATGAGGACGGCGGCGACTCCGAGGGCCACCCACCAGAGTCCGACGACGAGACCACCCGCACCGGCTATGTGAACGATCCCGAGGAACGGCAACATGCCAAAGGGCAGGCCGGGAGTGGTCATCTGGTCGACCGGCCGCGTCGGGCGGGTGAACTCGGTCCAGGCGGAAGCGAGGAGCACCGTCGTCATGAGTGCGGCGACGACGGCGGGGTGACGAACATGACGAGACCTCGATCGTTCGGCGGGTGCAGTGATCGCGCCGCAGGCACGTCCACGACGTCGTGACGTCGTGAATCCGTCCCCGACCGGCGACTTCCGGGACGCGGAAGGCGCGGGAGGGAAACCGAGTCCCGCAGCGGCGATGCGATCGTCAGCTTCCACGAGGCCGCCGAGGTGAAGGACGCCTGAAGGACCCGCACGCGGGGGAGGCCGTTGATCCCGGGGCTCCTCGACGTCCCGGACCGGGCCCGTCGGCGGCAATCCGCAGAGCCCTGTGTACGGGGCATTGCATCTTCGTGGCGGAACCCCTGTTTTCGTCGACTTCCCCAGGTGGGCAGGGGCAGCGTGATCACTGCAAACGATCACTCGACGCTCCTGCGGCCGGCCCGGAGGAGCGAGGCTCGCGGCATCCGTACGGAGGCTTCGATGTTCACCCCAGCCATACGAACCCTGCTCAAGTCCGCCGCTCTCGCCGTGGCCGCGTCCCCGCTCACCTGTGGACCGCGCTCACCGGTTCCACGTGGAAGTCCGCACTGCCCGCCGCGCACTCCCGCCTCACCGTGCACTCCCGCCTCACCGCGTACGCCGCCGCACGCACCGGCGACGGGCGGCTCGCCACCAGGGCCTGGAACGAGTTCTTCACCGGCTCGGACACCTGTTTCCCGTCCAACGACTGGGAACCGGTGACCGTCCGCGTCCCCGCCGTGCTGCGCGAGACCACCGAGATCCCCTGGATCTTCAGCAGCCTTCTGGGCGCAGTGGGCTCTTGCGGCCATCCAGAACCTGGCCCTGATCGGCGGCGGCCTCCCCTCCGCCCGATCCCGCCCAGCCCCCCGTCCGACCCTGTCCCCATCACCGCGAGGAGCATTCCGATGACCACCACCCGCAGGGCGTTCGCCGCCCTGGCAGCCGGAGCCACACTCTCCGCCGCCTTGCCCGGCACCGCCCAGGCCCGTCTCCGCGACCGGGCGCCGAAGGGGCGCGAGGGCGCCCTGCTGGCCCACGACGACTTCCGGCACGGCCTGGACCAGTGGGTCGTCGAACTGGAGAACGGAGGCAGCGTCACCGCACGTCGCGGCATCCTGGACGTCGACACCCCGGCAGGTGCCACCGTCTGGTTCCGCCGACGCCTCAGCGGTCCGTACGTGCTGACCTACACCGCCACCGCGGTCTCCGCCGGCGGTGCCAACGACCGTGTGTCCGACCTCAACAACTTCTGGAACGCCACCGACACGCGCTCCCCGCGTGACATCTTCGCCACCCGTCGCGACGGCACCCTCGCCGACTACGACCAGCTGACCACCTACTACGCGGGCTACGGCGCGAACTCCAACACGACCACCCGGCTGCGCCGTTACGTCGGCGAGGCCGGAGTCCGGCCGCTCTTGTACGACTACACCGAGCCGCTGCTCACGCCGAACCGGCCCAACCACGTACGCATCGAGTCGGACGGTTCGGCGGTCCGTTGGTGGAACAACGGAACGCTGGTCTTCGACTACCTGGACCCGGAGCCGTACACGGCGGGCCACTTCGCCTTCCGCACGACCTGGAGCCACTTCCGCATCAGCGATTTCGAGGTGCGGCGGGGCCGCTGACGCCCCCTCGGTGAGGACGGTCCGGAGCGGCGTCACCTGCCCGCTCCGGACCCCTGCGGGACAGCCTCTGTCCTACTCCGGTGCGTACGCCTCCACTTCGAGGATTCGTGAGTAGTCGGCGCTGTTGGAGGCGTGGACGAACACCCGGACCGCGTCCGTGGTGACCGGGTCGAAGGCGGTGACGATCCGGTCGAGGGTGTTGTCCCGGTAGGACCCGACCGTCAGCCACTCGCCGCCGGACCGCACCTGCACGTCGAAGTCCTTGATGCCCTGGAGGGCGGCCGGACGGGCGGGGGTGCCGTACGTGACGGTCTCGATCCGTCCCAGCTCGACCGGTTCGGGCCACTCGACGGCCAGCCAGTCGGGGAAGACGCCCTTGTCGGCGTCGTTCCAGCCGTAGCCGGAACCCCAGTGGAGATAGTCGCTGTCGCCGTCCACCGCGGCGCAGGTCGTGAAGTTCCCATGAGTCGAAGAAGCGGTCACCTTCCTGCCGTAGGCCAAATCGACGCCGGGTCCTGGCGCGGGCGGGGCCTGGACGGTGAGGGGGACCACGACGCGCTGCCTGCCCGAGACCGCGGTCAGGTCGTAGGTGCCCGACGGCGTACCCGGAGGCACCCGTACGCCCACCGAGCGTGTCACCGGCCGGTCGGGGTCGGCGGCCGGCAGATAGGTCGAGAACACCTGGTCCGAAAGGGTGATCGGTGCCTCGGCGGTCAGTGTCGCGTCGGCGAAGAGCGACGTGGTGCCGATGTTGGTCATCGAGACACTGAACTTGGTGGGCAGACAAGGGAGTTCTGACCCGGCGAGATTTGCCGGCGAGGCCGAGAGCACCACGGGGTCTGCGGACGGCTTGACGGCGGAACGCCCTGCGGCCGGTGTCCCGGCCGCCGGTCGGGTGTCGGCGCGGGCCTCGTGGGCCGAGCCGCCCATGGTGAGGGTGCTCGCGGTGATGGCGACGAGGGCGATGGCGGTGACCGTGCGGACGCTCTTCAGAGGTGTCTTCATGGCTTGCTCCTCAGGCCTGTTGGACGGCGGGGACGCCGTCCTCGACGGCCAGGACGGTCCGGCTGCTCACTGTGCCGTCCGGCACGGTGACCCGGTCGCAGACCCGGTGGTCGGCCAGCCAGAGATCCGGGGTGATCTCACAACTGACGTAACCACGCTGGAAGTTGCCGAACTTCATGTGCGGGTTCTCGGCGAGGAGCGCCTGCCCCGTGGTGTCGAGGTCCTGCCCGTCCAGTCCGGACGAGACCGACGTGCCCACGAACTCGGTCGCCACCACACGGGAGTCCGGGTCGTGGAAGTCGAGCGCCAGATCGCTCGCGACGCTGCGGTGCAGATCGCCGGCGAGGCTGACGACGTTGCGGACCCCGCGGTCCGAGATGCCGCCGAGCAGCCGGTCGCGGGAGGCGCTGTACCCGTCCCAGGTGTCCATCGGCACGGCCACACCCGGCCCGTACGTCGTGTCGAGCAGAGTGATGGCCGTCTGGTGTCCGAGGACGTTCCAGCGGGCCCGCGAACCGCTGAGCCCGTCGAGCAGCCAGCGCTCCTGCGGGAAGCCGAGGATGGAACGGGCGGGGTCGGCGGTCGCCGCGTTCGGGGCCTTGGTCCCGTCCCCGTTCGCCTGGTCGTCGCGGTACTGGCGGGTGTCGAGCATCGAGAACTCGGCGAGGCGGCCGTAGGAGAGCCGCCGGTACAACTGCATGTCGGGGCCCTCGGGGAGCTGCGGGGCGCGCAGCGGCATGTTCTCCCAGTACGCCCGGAACCCGTTGGCCCGGCGGATCAGGAAGTCGTCCGGGTTGGTGCCGTCGGCGGCGAGGTTCGCCCAGTTGTTGACGACCTCGTGGTCGTCGAAGACCACGATCCACGGGGCGGAGTGGTGGGCGGCCTGGAGATCGGGGTCGAGTTTGTAATAGGCGTACCGCTGCCGGTAGTCGTCCAGGGTCACCGCCTGGCGGGTGTTGTGCTCGTCACCGTCTCCCGGGCGTACACCCCGGTCGATGCCGAACTCGTAGATGTAGTCGCCGAGGAACAGCACGACGTCGTGGCGGCGCGCCGCGAGGTCACGATGGGCGGTGAACCAGCCCTCCCAGATGGCCTGGCAGGAGGCGAAGGCCAGCGACAGGCGCGGCAGGAGCTGATGGGCGGCGGGCGCCGTCTTCGTACGCCCCACCGGGCTGATGAACCCGCCGCAGCGGAACCGGTAGAAGTACTCGCGCCACGGCTGAAGGCCGCGGACGTCGACATGGGCGGTGTGGTTGAACTCGGGGGTCAGCCGCGTCGTACCGCGCCGTACGACCCTGCGGAACCGCTCGTCGGAGGCGACCTCCCACTGTACGGGGTAGGTCCGCCGGTCCATTCCGCTGAACGGCGCGAGGGGGTCGGGAGCCAGCCGGGTCCACAGGACGACCCCGTCGGGCAGCGGATCGCCGGAGGCGACACCCAGGGTGAAGGGATCGTCCTTGAGCCGGGCGGCGGGAGCGGCGGCGGCCTCACCCGCACTGGGCAGGACACCGGACAGGGCGAGGGCGGCAGCGGCGGCGGTGACGGTGACGAACCGTCGGCGTGTGGCTGCCGTGAGCGCCGGAGGTGGAGCGAGTCTGGAAGTCACCCCTCCACCACAACCGAGCGCCGTGAACACGGGGCGTCTCCCGGGAGACCGTCGACGGGCGATGAGCCGACTCCTTATTGTCAGGGACCCGACAGTCTTGCGGGGGAGTGTGTGAGGGGTGCCCGGCAGATGGCGGTCTGCGACGGGTGGGCCCGGTGAACTATATGAGCGTGCGGAGACGGGCCGGTCGGAAGGCGCACCCGCCGCGCCGGAATCTCACCCCCGTGTACACGTACGCGCGTGGTGGACAGCGGGCTCGCTCCACCCGGGATGATCGGAAAGCTCCGGCCAAGTCCCTCATGGCAGCCGCTGACTTCCCCGGTGTCCCTCTGGACGTCCCGTCCTGCCAGGCGTGTTCACGGCAGCCGGCGTGCCGCCTGCTCGTGGCTGACCCGCGCCGCGTCGACCCACCAGTGCCGGGCCGGCTTGTCCCACTTGGCTCCGAGCAGACCTTCGCCTCGTCCCTCTGCGCGAAGGGGGCATCAAGGTAAAGGCGGCCGTCCCGCACCAGCCCCGGGTACACCTTGCCGGCCGTCCCGTCCTTCCTGGGACGGCACTTCGGGCGCCGGAGCGACGGACCGCCCTGCCGGTCGCCCTGGTGCCCGAGTCGGTCGCTCCATGCGCGTACTCTCCATCAGTCGCCGTACGCGGTCGCAGGAGGCAGGGTCGGTATGGCGCATCAGCAGATCCGTCGGTCCGATGTTCGCGAGCGGATTCTTCGAACCGTGCCACAGGACCGAACAGCCGAGGATCAGAACCTTCTCGTGCATGCGCTCACGGAATTCGATCAGGCAGCCGAAAGCCTCCAGCAGCCGCACGAGCTCCCGGTGCCGCTCCGCGCGGGAGGGTTCCTGTTGCTCCTCCGGTGAGCGGGTGAAGACCGTGACCCGCGGCCCCGCGGCGATCTTCGGCCCGATCGTGCGGGCCCATCGGCGGACCCGTGACGGATCCATGAACGCCGAGTACGACTCGATGCTGTGTTCCGCCCGCTCCACGTCCCACGCCACCGCGTCCAGAACCGCGCTGTGCTCGAAGAAGGCCGGCCGGGCCAGCTCCTCCTCCGAGAGCGTGGCCAGTTGGTCCGCCCCCCTGCCACGTGCGGCAGTCAAAGAGATACTCGCGCGCCTCCCCCGAGCGGGAGAGGAGTCGGCCCTCGGACAGGGCGCCTTCGGTGTCGCTCCGCCGTTCCGCGAGGATCTCGGCGTGCACCGCCGTCAGAAGTTCCTCGACGGGGTAGGGATGTTCCGTCCCGGCCATGTGCACCGCTCCCCACTATGCCCTCCTGCCGATCCGGAGGCTCTACGCGGCTCCGTCGTCACCGGCCGGGCAGGCAGCGGCCTCTGGCCGATCATCGGCCGGGAACGGCCGGGACGGGACGACCTGCGCCGGGCGGGACCGCGATCAGCCCGGCACGAGCCCCGCCCCCGGCGACCGAGCGACACTGTTGGCGAATCCGGTCCACGGGATGCGTTCGCGGGAGGCGGATAGTCTGCCTCCATGGGTTCGGGTGAGGGGGCCGAGGGCATCGGCGCGGATCATGACAGTCAGGGCTGGGGTGCCACGCGCTCCTGGGTGGAGAAGGGGCTGTCCGAGGCGGAGCGCATCGAGAAGGTTGTGCGGCTGCGCGGCGGTTGGACGTCGGAGATGCGCCGTCTGGACCTCTGCGGTCCGGGTGGTCGGCGCTCACTCGTCCTGCGGTCCTTCGTCAAGCCTTTCTTCGTTCGGCATGCGGAGGGCCTGCTGACCCGTGAGGCGACTGTCCTGCGCCTGCTCGGTGACACAGACGTGCCCGCGTCCACGCTCGCGGCGGTGGATGCGACGGCGCAGTACTGCGACCATCCCTCCTTGCTGATGTCCCTGTTGCCGGGGACCGTGCGCCTAGGCAATGCGGGTGCTAACGACCGCGCTGAACTGCTGGCCCGGCAACTGGTGCGTATC
The DNA here is from genome assembly GCF_053592415.1 of Streptomyces sp. NPDC002690. Classification (NCBI taxonomy): domain Bacteria; kingdom Bacillati; phylum Actinomycetota; class Actinomycetes; order Kitasatosporales; family Streptomycetaceae; genus Streptomyces; species Streptomyces sp. NPDC002690. The sequence goes on from NZ_JBSFVR010000144.1 coordinate 11,746, forward strand.
CATCAGCTGCCGGTGACCGCGCAGCAACGGCCTCGCGCCTACCAAGCCTGGGCCTCTCCCGAGCGAGTGACTCTGCCCGCAGCCACTGATCGGCCTGAACTCTGGCAGCGGGCTGTTGACGTCATCCGCCAGGAGCCCCCGGCCTATCAGGGTTGCTTCCTGCACCGGGACTTCCATCCCGGCAACGTCCTCTTCACAGGCACCGACGGTGATCCTCAGATCAGTGGGGTCGTCGACTGGGTGGAGACCTCTTGGGGACCGGCCGACTTGGACGTGGCCCATTGCTCGACGGCCCTCGCCCTGCTGCACGGAGTTCCCGCAGGCATGCGCTTCGCCGATCGCTACGTCGCTGCGGGAGGAACCTTGGCCGAAGACGGCACCGCCCATCTCTACTGGCGGCTGCTGGACGCGTTGGGTTTCGCTCCGGACGCGGAGAAGGTCGCTGTTCCCTGGCGTGAACTGGGCCGCATCGACCTGACAGCCAGTGTCCTGACTCAAAGGCTGGAGGGATATATGGAATCCCTTTTCGACCGCTACGTCTGAACCGTCGTCGCTGGGGTGAACGCCTACGAGCAGGAATTCTGCGCGGTGGGCCGGAGCGCTGCCAGGTGCGATGTGCGAGTGCGGGCTCGTGGGATGTCGGTCCACCAGGCGTTGAGGCGGTGGAAGTTCATCGCGGCGGCGGTGAGCTGGTGCTGTGGCTGGGCCTTTGCGAGGCCGGAATACCGGCATCGTCGCAGGCCGAAAGCACGGACGCCCTGGGAGATGGTGCCTTCGACACCAGCCCGGTGTGCGTACTGCTCCTTCCACTCCCGGGTTTCTTGCTGGGCCCGTGCCTGCTGGATCACCTCCTGCTCCGCCTGGGGGCGGAGGGTGAGCCGGCGGCTGATGTCGGACTTCGTGCCAGCGCGAGTGCATTGCTCACGATCCTTGCAGGGACGGCAGGCAGTCATCGAGAACCGTGCCCGGACCACGGCCGCCCCGTACTGGGAGCGTTCTTCCCGCCAACTGGTGCTGGTCTTGCCGTTGGGGCAGGTCACCCGCCGGTTGTCCCAGTCGATGGTGAAGTCGGCTTGGGAGAAGGCTTCGGCGTCCTTGTTCTGCCAGCTGGTGGACGCGAGGATCGGGCCCACCAGTTCGACCTCGTGGTCCCGGCGGGCGGTGACTACCTCCCGGGCTGTCGCGTATCCGGCGCCGACCAGGTGCCGACCAGGCAGGAGGTCGCGTTCGGCGAGGTGTGTGTGGATCGGGGCGACCAGGCGCACGTCCTGGACGGTGGAGTCAGTGGTGGCGACGCATGTGATCAGGTTCGGGCTGTCCGGCTCGCAGGTCTCGGTGAGGTGGACCTTGTAGCCGTCCCAGAAGATGCCGCGTTTCACGCACCCCCGCGCATCGGTGTCGTAGGGCGTGACCAGCCGCTCCGCGCCCGGCGGGCGGTCCTTGAGATCCCGGCGGTGAATCTGCCCGTCGTCGACGAAGTACTGCTGGATCCACATGTGCCGCAGGGTCTGGACCCGGTCGAGCAGCCGCAGAGACGCAGGGGCGTCTGGTCCGTGCAGGGACGCGAGCAGGCTCAGCCCGTCGGCGCCGATCTGTTCGATCAGCTCGGTCTGCTTGGCCTTTCCCTTGGGCAGGCGGGTGTCTTCGAACCGGATCGCGTACCGGTCGAACCAGTCGGACGGAACCCAGCCGGCCAGCCACTCCGGCTCGCTGTCGGCCACGCTGTTCAGCGCGGCCCGCAGGGTCTCACCGAGCCGCACCAGCCCGTTGATCTGCCGCGCGGCGGACAGCACGATCGTGGAGTCCGTACGCGCACGGCCGCCGGCCTTGAGCAGGCCATGCTCGGCAGCGGCCCCAAGGACCCGGTCCAGGAGCTGGACCCCGGCGTCTCCCGTGATGAGCCGGTCCCTGAACTCGGTGAGCACCGAGTGGTCGAAGCCCGGATCGGCCAGCTCCAGCCCCAGCAGGTATTTCCAGTCCAGCCGCCCGCGCACCGCGTCCGCGGCCTGCCTGTCAGAGAGACCCTCGGCGAACTGCACGACTGACACCAGCGCCAGACGGCCTGGCGACCACGCTGGCTTCCCCCTGCTCGGATACAGGTCGGCGAAGTCCGCGTCCGAGAACAACTCGCCCAACTCATCACGGATACGCATCGCCAGACTGCCCTTCGGAAACGCAGCCCGCGCCACCCGGGCCGTCTCCTCCGGAACCCCGTCGACCTTCCTGACGTGCAACGACACCGACACCCTCCCCAAACGCAACGTCGGCCTTTACGACCACAACGGGTCATGAAGGCCGACGTCACGTTCGGGCCCCGAATTCGCCAACAGTGTCACCGAGCTGCCGGGGGCGGGACGCGTGCGACTGCGGGTCCGGGGCGGGCCGCCGGTGGTCAGGAGGCGACGAACCTGGCGATCTGGCCGAGCACGACGGTGTCCGTCAGGTATCCGATGTGCGTCTGGCAGGCCACGTTGTTGTTCGTCGCGCCGTCCAGCTTGGTGCTGGTGTACGGGAGGATGACGCCGTCACACGCCGAGTACCAGGTGGCGTACCTGGTGGTACCGGGCGTCTCGTCGCCCGAGCTGATCTGGGAGATGAACGAGGAACCCGGGTACATCTGCTGGCACGTCGTGTAGATCAGGCAGGCCCCGGCGTAGGTGGTCCCGTGGTTCGCTCCGGCGATCGAGGCGAGGTGGCTGACGCTGGTGTTGCCGCCGAGCACCTTCAGGTAGTACTGGCTGACCAGGCCGCCCATCGAGTGGTTGACGATCGCGACCTGGCTCGCCCCGGTCTGCGCCTTCACGTTGTTGACGAAGGTGGCGAGACCCTGGGCGTTGGTGATGTTGTTGCCGTACGAGTTGTACTCGTAGGCGAACAGGTTGGAGCTGGACCAGCCGTTGAGCTGGAAGACGCTCTTGGCGGTCACCCAGTTGGAAGCGTTGCCGGTGTATCCGTGGACGAAGACGACCGGGGTGCTGGTCGACAGGGCCTGGGCGGCGGAGGCCGACCGCGCGACCGATGCGGTCGACGCGGACGCGGAGTCGGCCGCACCGGCGGTCGAGGCCGAGGCGAACAGGGTGAGAGCGGCGGCGGTGGCCGCGAGGGCGCCGAGCAGACGGCGGGGGGAACGACGCATGGAATGCTCCTGACAAGGATGTGGGGCTCGGTGGGACTGGCCCGAACAGAGTCTCGGAGCGCGGGCGGGCGGCCATCGGTGAAATCGCCAGCGTTCACGACGGCGGGTGGGCCCGTTGGGCTGAACGTGCCGCGGGCCCGGGGCGGCGACACGTGACGACGGACGGTGACGTGCGGTGCCGGTCCGTGGGTGGGTGAAGCGGCGAAGGGATCGTGCAGGCGAAACTGTACAGCTCAAGCTGTAGAAGCTACCGTGGAAAACATGAGCGAGAACCCGCACCCGTCGCCCTCGGCAATCCAGGCTTCGCACGCGATCCGCGCGATCATCAGCCGGTTGCGGCGCCGCATCCTGAACGCCTCCGCCGTCGACGACCTCACCCTCGGCCAGACCTCGGTCCTGGCCCGGCTGTCCGGTGCGGAAGGCGCCACCGCCAGCGAACTCGCGTCCGCGGAAGGCGTGCGCCACCAGTCGATGACGGCGACGGTCGCGGCACTGGCCGCGCGCGGGCTCGTGGTGCGGCGTCCCGACCCGGCGGACGGGCGGCGTCTGCTGATCGAGCTCACTTCGGAGGGCCGGCGACGGCTGGAGGAAGGGCGGCAGATCCGTACGGAGTGGCTCGCCGAACGGTTGCAGGACAGATGTACGGAGGAGGAGCGCCAGGCGGTGATCGCCGCCCTGGCCGTACTGGAGCGGCTGACCCATGACTGAGGCGAAGACGCAATCCGTACCCGGGACGGCCGAGCCGGGGTTCGACCGGCGGCTGCTGCCGCCGATGATGCTCGGCTCCGTCCTGAACCCGATCAACTCGACGATCATCTCCGTCGCGCTCGTGCCCATCGCCAGGGCCCTGGGCGCTCCGGCCTCGCAGACGGCATGGCTGGTTTCCGCCCTCTACCTGGCCACCGCACTCGGGCAGCCCGTCGTGGGCCGGCTCATCGACATCTTCGGGCCGCGCAAGCTCTTCCTCATCAGTACGAGCCTGGTCGGGGTCGCCGGCATCGTCGGCACCCTGGCGCCGAACCTCGGCGTACTGATCGCCTCCCGGGTCCTGCTCGGATTCGGAACCTGCGCCGGATACCCCGCCGCCATGGCGCTGCTGCGCAGCGAGGGCAAACGCACCGGACAGGACAATCCCGGCGGGATACTGACCGCGCTCGCGGTCGCCAACCAGACCGTCGCCGTGATCGGGCCGCTGCTCGGCGGACTGCTGATCGGGGTGGGCGGCTGGCGCGCGACCTTCGCGCTGAACATCCCGCTGGCCGTCGCAGCGGTACTGCTGGGGCTGTGGCGCCTGCCCAAGCAGGCCGCCACGGACGGATCCGCGCGGCGGGGGAGCGTGGCCGCCCGGATCGACCTGCCCGGCATGGGGCTGTTCGCGGCGACACTCACCTCGCTGCTGCTCTTCCTGATGAACCTGCACCTGCGCAACTGGTACCTGCTGCTGCTCGTCGCCGCTGCCGGAGCAGCCTTCGCCGTGCGGGAGCTCCGTACCCCCACCCCCTTCATCGACCTGCGGGTACTCGGCGGCAACACCCCTCTGCTGACCACGTACGGGCGCGCGCTCGTCGCCTACGTCGTCGCGTACTCCTTCCTCTACGGCTTCAGCCAGTGGACCGAGGAAGGCTACGGACTGTCGCCCTTCCACGCCGGGCTGGTGCAGATCCCCATGTTCCTGATGGCGATCTGTGTCTCCGTCCTCACCGGGCGGCGCAAGGGCGTGCGCGGCAAGCTGCTGGTCGGTGCGACCGGTCAGATCGTCACCTGTCTGGTGATCCTCACGCTCTCCGGGACCAGCCCCCTGTGGCTGCTGCTCCTCGTGGCTCTGATCTTCGGTGTTCCGCAAGGGCTCAACAACCTGGCCCTGCAGAACTCCGTCTACTTCCAGGCCGATCCCGAACGCACCGCCTCCTCGGCCGGTCTGCTGCGCACCTTCTCCTACATGGGTTCGATGGTCGCCTCTTCCGCGACCGCCGCGTCCTTCGGCGAACGTGCGGACACCGGCGGCATGCACCAGCTGGCCTGGGTGATGCTCGGTGCCGGAGTCGTCTATCTCCTGATGACCGTCTTCGACCGCACCCTCGGCCGGGCGAAGAGCACGGAGGCGGTGGGGGGCCCGAAGTGATCCCGAGTGCTGGCTCCCGTCCGGGGCCGGGCGAAAAGATCTGGCCAGAGGTCCGGTGCCTCAGGAACACTGGGGCGGGTGATCATGATGCAGGCCGTTCTGGAGATGGACCCCCTTGAGGGCTTCGGCCTGTGGCCCGTGGCCGAGACCGAACGATTCGGCTTCCTGGCGCTCGGTGGTGGGCTCTCCCTGGACGAAGTGGGCGCGGCCATTCTGCGTATCGCGGCCTACAACGACGCCGACCCCGAGGCGAACGAACTGCCGCCCCGGCCGGCCGATCCGCTCGCCGAGTTCCTGCACGGGCTGCTGCATCTCGACCCCCTCCTGGTGCCGGGCGGTCTGCGCGTCACGGACACCGCCACCGGCGCCACCTTCGAACCCGGCTGCTGCGACGGGCTGGAGGACCGGCGTGAGTGGGAGCGGGTCGTCGACGGCGACGGCATCTTCCGAAGCGCTCACCCCGAGTCGGGCAGGGGCGCGACACGAATCGGTGACACGGTCCGTCTCACCTGCGCGACCGGTCAGGAAGCGGGGCCGGTGATCGAAGTGCCGCTCGGGCAGATGCGGCGGCTGCTCGCGGGAGTCGAGCGCGATCTGACCGACTTCCTCGCGCTGGCGGACGACTGGGCCTCCCGGTACGCCGTCGACCACGTGGCCGGAGTGACCGCCTCCCTCGGCCGTCTTTTCGACCTCCCTGTTCCAGGCCCCTCCGTTGCCGGCCGCCCCGTTACCGGCCCCTCCGTTGCCGGCCGTTCCGTTCCCGGCGGCCCGTCCCTCGGCCTTCCCGCACCGCAATGCCGGGACGAGGCGCCTCCGGTGTCTTCCTGACCGCCGGAAAACGCCCCTACCCGCGGTGCTCGGACGCCGTCAACACCGGGACTCCGGGCCCGCATCCCTCAGCCGTGTGCCGTGACGTCGGGCCGCGCTTCTCCGGCCGCACCGGCCGCACCGGCCGCACTGGCCGGACCGGCCGCACTGGCCCGCACCCTCCTCACCCTCACGGATGGTCATCCGGCCCGTCCCGCAGCTGTCGTAGAACACCAGGTGCG
>NZ_JBSFVR010000145.1:0-18020 GCF_053592415.1 Streptomyces sp. NPDC002690
GGCGGAGGAGCGGGCGCACATCCTGCGTGGCCTCCTGAAGGCCCTGGACGCCATCGGGCGAGCACGGCCGGCTCCGACAGGAGGGCGTCGACCCACTGCGTCTCGCTCGGGGCGAGGAAGGCGGCGGTGATCCGCTGGTGGCAGTCGCCGCGGGCGGCCTCCAGCGCCGCCACGGTGGCGCGATAGGTGGGCTCGTCCGCCGCGGCGATGTGGGCGCGGGCCCGGGCGGCCACGTTCAGCGAGCCGTGGTGCCAGTGCAGGGAGGAGGAGAGGGAGACCCGCTTGAGCGCACCCTTCACCCGCCGTCCCAGGGCGTGATAACTGTGCGCCTTGATGGTCTGGAGCTCCTGGGCGGCCCGGGCGGCGAAGGGCAGCCCGCACTCCGCCACCCAGGTGTCCACCCAGCTCGAAGGAGCCGTCTCGCCCAAGGAGACGACAGCCGCCAGCGCGGCGGCCCCGGCGGGTGAGGGGCTGCCGGCGAGATGGGCCCGGGCCGCCTCGACCAGGTCGGGGTCCGAGCCGGGTTCGGTGAGTATCAGCTCGATCCAGGCGGCCTCACCGGCGATCCGCTCCCCGACCTGCGCCAGGGTCTCCTCACCGGGCCTGCTCAGGGCCCGGACGCAGCCGCCCCGCCGGGGGTAGAGCACCCGGCGCCAGCTCAGCGGGAGCTCGAAGGTGTCCTCGTCCGGCAGCGCCGGCTCTCCCCGCACGCCGGAGCGGACATCGGCCACGGGCGCCGTGCGGGGATGCGCGGTGGCGGTGGACAGGGGCGCCGCGGGGGCCGACGCGGACGCCGCCACCTCTTCGTACCCCTTGCGCACCTTCTCCGCTATGGTCCTGCGCACCTTCGCCCGCGCGGCCTCCTCGGAGGCGTACTCCTGCGTCCGGGTGCGTCCCTCGGACCCGCAGCGGCCGTACCGCACGGTGACCGCGACGCCGACCGCCCCGGTCTCCCAGAACTTCGACGCAGTGCCTTCCACCAGCTCCCAGCGCCGCATCCGCGCCGCCCCCTCAACCTCAGTACGGCCCGCCGTGCGGCGGGTCTCCCGATCGCTGCATTCATTCTGGAACCGACCACTGACAGTGCCGTGCGACGGCTGGCCGGACCCCGGCGTGCGGGTCCCGGCCGACCGGTTCGAGAAGGTTCCTCAGGGGGCGGTGACCGCCCGCCGGCCGCCCAAGGCTCCCCAGCTCGGTGTCACCCCGGCCACCTGGCACACCATCAGGAACAGCGGGATCGGAGGGGTGTAGGGGGTGCGGCTGTCCGGCCCGTGGATGAGCCGCGGCCGGGGGACCGGTACGAGGCCCCCGGTGGCGTAGGCGACCGGCTCGGGCCAGTCCAGGTCCTGGTCGGACCCCGAAGGAACGATCCACCACCACACGTCGGCGGCCTCGAACACGCACCCGGTGCGGGGGAGATGGGACAACAGGTGGAATCCGTGGCGGGCAGGGACCCCCACCGCGTCGTACCCCAGGTTCGTGCTCAGCTCCGGGGGCAGCGGCAGCCGCGCCCGTGCGGGACCCGCGTCGCCCTCGTCCGTCGCGGTCCGGGCGGCAGGGTGGTCCCCGCGCAACCGGGACAGCGCGGCCCTCAACACGACCGCTCCGCGCCGCACGGCTCCGCGAGGTTCTGCTCCGTACCGTTCCGCTCAGGGCCCTGCGCCGGTTCCGGCCGGACGAACCGGCCGGACGCGTCCCCCGGGGCGAAGCGACTACGGAACGCTTCAGCCCCGGAGCGGGAACTCGCGGGCCGGGGGATGAGCGCACTGCCAGGTGCCACGACCGAATCCTCACAGTGGTTGCCACGTCATGTCCGGACCTCGACGCAGCGGGAGAGGGCGGACGTGACCGAGTGAATTGGTTCAATCGCCAACTCTCCCCCTGACGCGGACACTTGGCAAGGGGCACTCTGAAAAATGCAGAGTGGTCGTGTCTTTGTCGTCACGCACATGGCACACTGCTGACAGAAGAGACCATCGGAGGTCCGAAGTGAGCGAGCCCCGGTCAGCCCCGACCGTGGGGCAGGTCGTCCTCGGCAGGCGCCTGCAGGACCTGCGGGAGCGTGCCGGACTGACCCGCGATCAGGCGGCCAAGGTGCTCCGCGTCGCGTCCGCGACGGTCCGGCGGATGGAGACGGCCGAGGTCGCCCTCAAAATCCCCTACGTGCAGGCCCTGTTGCGTGCGTACGGGATCGGCGAGGAGGAGACCGACGCGTTCGTCGAGCTCGCCGAAGAGGCCAACAAGCCCGGCTGGTGGCAGCGTTACCACGACGTGCTGCCCGACTGGTTCAGCATGTACGTCAGCCTGGAGGGTGCGGCGAGCCTGCTGCGCATGTACGAACCGCACTTCGTGCCCGGACTCCTGCAGACCGAGGACTACGCCCGCGCCGTGATGCTGAGCGGCGCGGTCGGCCAGTCCCGGCCGGAGGACATCGAACGGCACGTCGCCCTGCGGATGGAACGTCAGAGCCTGCTCCAGAAGGCGGACGCCCCACGGCTGTGGGTGGTCATGGACGAGACCGTGCTGCGGCGCCCGGTCGGCGCTCCCGGGGTCATGCGCGCGCAGATCGACAGGCTGCTCGAAGCCTCCGAGCAGACGCACATCACCCTGCAGATCGCGGAGTTCGCCACCGGCCACCACCCCGGGACCTACGGCCCGTTCGTGCTCTTCCGCTTCGGCGTGCCCGAACTGCCCGACATGGTCTTCAGCGAGTACCTGACCGGCGCCGTCTACTTCGACGCGCGCCCCGAGGTGGCTTCCTACCTCGAGGTCATGGACCGCATGGCGGCCCAGGCCGCGACTGCACGACGCACGAAGGACATCCTCCGGGATTTCCGCAAGGAGCTGTGATGAGCGACATCTACAACGGCATGCCGGCCGCGGCACTCGGCGTCGAGGGCTGGTCCAAGCCCTGGAGCGGGGGTAACGGTGGCAACTGTGTCGAGACCCTGAAGCTGGCCGACGGCAGGGTCGCCGTCCGTCAGTCCGCGGACCCCGACGGCCCCGCGCTCATCTACTCCACCGGCGAGATGGCCGCGTTCATCCACGGCGCCAAGACCGGCCAGGCCGACTTCCTGCTGACCTGATCTCCTCCGAGCGGACCCGATCCGGCCCCGACCGGCGGTCGCGGCCGGGTCGGACCGCCTGGCGCGGCGGTTCCGTCCGGCCGTCGGACCGTCGGACCGTCGGACCGTCGGACGTCGGAGCAAGGGCCCGAAGTGGGCCGCGCCAACGGCTCTCAGTGACCTGAATCCGCCGAACCCCCCGACGACCGGCACACCCCCTCCAGCAGCGCGGCGCTGTCACCGGGGTCCAGAGCCGCCGCCCGCAGCCGCTCGAACAGCGACCGGTAGCGCAGGGTCTCCTCCTCCGAGTCCAGGAACACGTCACCGGCGGGGGTGTCCGCCCAGACCAGCTCCGCGTCCCGCGCGTCGGGGAAGTCCAGGTGGACGAAGCTCCCGGCCATTCCGGGATGGGCCCCCGCACCGAACGGGATCACCTGCACCCCCACTCCGGGTTCCCGCCCCATCCGTGCGAGGTACGCGGCCTGCTCGCGCATCACCTCGGGCCCGCCGACCGTCCGCCGCACGGCGGCCTCGTCCACGATCGCGCGGAGCCTCGGGCCGTCCGCCTTCGCGAGCAGGATCCGCCGCTCCATCCGAACCCGGACGCGCTCGTCGACCTCCGCCCGCCCGGCGTCGGGCAGCATGCCCCGGATCACCGCACGGGCATAGCGCTCGGTCTGGAGCAGCTCCGGCACGCACATGGATTCGTAGGCGTGCACCGTGCGTGCCTCGGCCTCGAAGCCGAGGTACGCGAGGTAACCCTCCGAAAAACCAGCGAAACCAGCGAACCCCTTGGACCCGGCGAACCCCGTGGACCCGCCGGCCCTCGCCCCTCCGTACGGCTCCGCGCCGTACGGCCGCAGCCGGCTCCGGTCGTCCGCGAGGCGCTCGGCCGCCAGCAGGTCCGCGCGCTGCGCCTCGTCGGCCCCGTACGCCGCCATCAACGCTGCCAGGGTCCGCTTCTGCGGGCGGGCGCGTGCCTTCTCGATCCGGTACAGCGTCACCACGTTGATGCCGGTGCGCTCGGCGACCTGCTCGCGCGTCAGTTCCGCTTCGGCGCGCAGCCGCCGCAGGAGGGCGGCGAGCCGTCGCAGCCTGACGGTCGGGGGTGGGGTCTGCTGCCTGTCCGACACGGTGTGTGCCTTTCTGTCCCGGGGGTAACGCGAGTCTGGTCGGTGACGGGGCCTCACCCCAAACCGGCAGGACGCGGGCCTGCGGAAGACGGGCGGGTCGAACGCAGCCATGGACAACGCAATCTTTGCGTTCTGTGCCTCCGGCAGTGCATGCTGGCTACGACATCACGCACCGTGCGTGATCCACCACAGGGCGAGAGGGGTGCGAGCGGGTATGGCCGAGGACGCACGGACAGCCGGACGGCCCGGATGACGATTCCCCCGCGCTGCGTCGACTGCGGCGGCCCGGTCCTCGGCGAGGCCCTGGTCGTGGTGTACGGCGACAACGCGACCGGTGCCCGCGCCCACGGGTACGCGCATCCGGCGGGATCGCCCGACTGCGCGCGTGCGACGTCCACCGGGGCGGGCAGGCGGCCAACTACCGGAAGGGCGGGGCCCCCGCAGCGGTGGTGAGGCCCGGGCGGCGGGGGATCCGGGCCCCCGCGGCCGGGTACTCGCTCACCGAACAGTGCGCGGCAGACCCCGTTCACACACGCCCGGGCACGTCGGCCGCCGACGACGCGGGCGCGGGTCGCGACCGGCGACAATGGGCGTATGTCACGACGCACCGCCCGCCGGAAACCGCCCGTTCCCTCCGCCCCGCGCCTCACCCCGGACGCTCCCTGTCCCTGCGGCCTGCCCGCTTCCTACGGCGCGTGCTGCGGCAGGTACCACGCCGGTCCGGCCGCCGCGCCCACCTGCGAGGCCCTGATGCGGTCGAGGTACGCGGCCTTCGCCGTCCGGGACGCCGGTTACCTGCTGCGCACCTGGCACCCGGCGACCCGTCCGCCGGTCGTGGAGCTGGACCCCGGCACGCACTGGGACCGGCTGGAGATCCTGGAGACCACCGAGGGCAGCGCGTTCCACGCGACGGGCACCGTCACCTTCCGGGCTCACTGGACCGAGGGCGGACGGCCCGGCAGCATGCATGAGCGGAGCACCTTCGTCCGCCACGAGAGCGCCTGGGTCTACGAGGACGGCGAGTTCCCGGAGTGACCCCGACGCACCCACTCCAGCCCGGGGGGCAGCCGGGGTGGCCGCTGCTCAGACTCCCGTGCCCACCGGGGTGGGGGCGTCGCTGCGGCGGGCCGGGGCGAGTTCGGCCGCCAGGTCCTCCGCGAGCACCTGCTTGGCGATGACGTCGACCGCCGCCCTCAGCTGCCGGTCGTCGGGCCGGGCGCCGTCCTCCTCCAGCCGCTCGTTGAGCCACGCGGCCCAGGCGGAGGTGATGGTCGCCGTCTCCCGCCGGCCTGCCGCGGTGTGCTGGAAGAGCCGCCCGTCCCCGGTCAGGTAGCCCTCGGCGACCATCCGGTCGAAGACCGGGACCAGGACCTCCGGGGGCAGCCGGTGGCGGGTCGCGATCAGCCCGAGACCGGCGTGCCCGACCATCCTGGTGAACAGGTCGACCTGCATCACGGCCCAGGCGCCCGCCATGTCCAGCCGGGTGTCCGAGGCGTCGACGATCCGCCGGGCCGTGTCCGGGCGGGCGCTCTGGAGGATCTTGGCCACCGCGAACTCCAGGACCCGGTCCGGGTTCCCCGTCGTGGGCCGGGCGAAGCCCTCGCCCATGTCGGTCGAGCCGGCCCGTGCGGAGTCCCGCAGCTTGACCTCCTTCAGGAACAGCGCCACCACGAACCCGATCAGGGCCACCGGAACCGTCCACAGGAAGACCGTGTGGATGGTGTCCGCGTACGCCTGCGCCAGCGGTGCGGACTGCGCGTCGGGCAGTGCGTGCAGGGTCACCGGGTTCTGCGAGGCCGCGGTCAGCGCGGCGGGATCACCGCCCGCACGCGTGGCCTCGGCCACGCCCTGCTGGAGGTTCGGCCCCAGCGAGTTGGCGTAGATCGTGCCGAAGACCGCGGTGCCGAAGGAGCTGCCGAGGGTCCGGAAGAACGTCACGCCCGAGGTGGCCGTACCGAGGTCGGCGTAGTCCACCGTGTTCTGCACGGCGATCGTCAGGACCTGCATCGACAGCCCGATGCCGAGCCCGAGCACGAACATGTAGACCGATTCCAGGAACACCCCGCTGTCCGGGCCCATCAGGGACATCAGGTAGAGCCCGGCCGCCATCACCAGCGAGCCCACGATGGGGAAGATCCGGTACCGGCCCGTCTTGCTGACGGTGTTGCCGCTGAAGATCGAGGCGATCAGCAGACCGACGACCATCGGGAGCGTCCGTACGCCGGAGATCGTCGCCGAGTTCGCGTCCACGTACTGGAGGTAGGTGGGGAGGAAGGTCATGGCCCCGAGCATCGCGAAGCCCACGATGAAGCTGAGGATCGCGCAGACCGTGAAGACCGGGTTGTGGAACAGCCGCATCGGCAGCATCGGTTCCTTGGCCCGGCTTTCCACCACGACGAACAGGGCGAGTGCCACGAGACCGCCGACGAAGAGGCCGATGATCATGGGGGAGAGCCAGTCGTACTCGTTCCCGCCCCAGCTCGTCCCGAGGATCAGGGCACTGGCCCCGACCGCCACCAGGGCGATGCCCAGGTAGTCGATGACCGGGCGGCCGGCGGCCCGTACGGACGGGATGTTCCGGGCCGCCGCGATGACCACGACGATCGCGATCGGCACGTTGACGTAGAACGCCCAGCGCCAGGTCAGGTGGTCGGTGAACACCCCGCCCAGCAGCGGGCCGACGACGGTCGACACGCCGAACACGGCGCCGATCGCGCCCTGGTACTTGCCGCGTTCGCGCAGCGGGATCACGTCGGCGATCAGCGCCATCGAGGTGACCATCAGCCCGCCCGCGCCGATCCCCTGGACACCGCGCCAGATGATCAGCAGCAGCATGTTGGAGGCCAGACCGCAGAGGAACGAGCCGGTGATGAAGATGATCGCCGAGACCTGGAAGACGAGCTTGCGCCCGAACAGGTCGCCGAACTTGCCGACCAGCACCGTGGCGACGGTCTCGGCGAGCAGATAGGCGGTGACCACCCAGGACATGTGCGCCGCGCCACCGAGGTCCGAGACGATCGTCGGCAGTGCCGTGCCCACGATCGTCTGGTCCAGCGCCGCGAGGAGAATCCCGAGCACGATGGTCGCGAAGACGATGTTGCGGCGGCGAGGATCGAGGACGGGCGGCGGTGCGGCGGCGCTCGGCGCCACGGGAGCGGTCTCGCTGCTGGCTGTGGTCACCCTCGCACCCTCACACCGGCCCCGTTCGCCCGCATGCCGGGCGGAGCCGGACGAGTCAAGCGAGGATCGCCGCCACGGATTCGGCCATTCGGCTCACGAAGCGGTCCCGTACCTCCTCCGCCACCCGGTCGAGCGAGAGGAAGGGATTGAGGTCCTCCAGTTCGACGAGGAGGAGGCCGCCCTCCGCCGTCCGGCAGGCGTCCACGCGCTGGATGCCGTGGCTGAGGGTGTTCCACTCCACGAACGTACGGGCGAATTCCAGGTCCGCCGCGCTCGCCCGCCACGGCTCCAGCACCCAGCGTCGCTCCGGGTCGGGGGCGTACAGCGCGTACTGGAGGTCGTGGTCCACGAAGTAGAAGGACACCTCGTGCAGGAAATCGATCCGCGGCTGCACCAGCAGGGTGCCGTCGTCGGCCGGGTCCAGCTCGGGCCGGGACACGAAGCGCAGCCCCTCGGAGTCCGCGCCCAGCTTCGGCTTCACCGCGTACGACTCCGCCTCCGGCAGCCGCTCCAGATCGGCGGCCCGGTCCACGGTCGGGATCACCGGCAGACCTGCCCGGTCCATGTCCACGAGGTACTGCTTGCCCGCCATGTCACCGCTGCCGTCCAGCGCGTTGTACACCGGTATCCCCAACTCCAGCGCCCGCCGCCGGAACGCCTCGTACGCCTCGGGGTAGTGCAGCACCGGGCCGCTGTTGCGCACCACCACACCGTCGAAGCGGTCCAGTAGCGCCGCCGCGTCCCGGGGGTGGCAGAGCGCGAGGTCGAAGCGGGCGCGGAGCCGCGAGGTGAGGAAGATGTCCTCGTCGCAGTAGCGCCGGCCGCGCGCCTCGTACGCCAGATCGGTGACGAACAGGACGGACGGGCGACGGGCGCCGGAGGCGGTGGTGGTCATCGGGACTTCCCCAAGGGTGCCGGGAGCGGGTGGGTGGTCAATAGCCTGGACGCCGATGACCGTCCGTCCACGACCGAGGAGCATTCCATGAACGCTGCCCCGCGCGAGCCGCACGCATCGCCCGCGTCGCCACTGCCGGACATTCTCTCCCCCGCCTTCGCCGCCGACCCCTACGGGGCCTACCGGATCATGCGCGAACAGGCCCCGCTGATCCGGCACGAGGCGACCAACAGCTATCTCGTGTCCCGGTACGAGGACGTCGAGCGGGTCTTCAGGGACAAGGCCCAGGAGTTCACCACCGAGAACTACGACTGGCAGCTCGAACCCGTCCACGGCCGGACCATCCTCCAGCTCGGTGGCCGGGACCACTCCGTCCGCCGGGCCTTGGTGGCCCCCGCCTTCCGGGGCTCGGACCTCCAGGAGAAGTTTCTCCCGGTCATCGAGCGCAACGCCCGAGAACTGATCGACGCCTTCCGGCACACCGGTGAGGCCGACCTCGTCACCGACTTCGCCACCCGCTTCCCGGTACTGGTCATCGCCGACATGCTCGGCCTCGACCGGGCGGACCACGACCGCTTCCACGGGTGGTACACCTCCGTCATCGCCTTCCTCGGCAACCTCGCGGGCGACCCGGAGGTCGCCGCCGCGGGCGAGCGGACCCGGCAGGAGTTCGCCGCGTACATGATCCCGGTCATCCAGCGGCGCCGGGAGGAGCCCGGCGCCGACCTGCTCTCCGCGCTCTGCGCCGCGGAGATCGACGGGGTGCGCATGAGCGACGAGGACATCAAGGCGTTCTGCAGCCTGCTGCTCGCGGCCGGCGGCGAGACCACCGACAAGGCCATCGCCTCGGTATTCGCCAACCTCCTCGCCCACCCCGACCAGCTCGCCGCGGTCCGCGAGGACCGTTCGCTGATCGACCGGGCCTTCGCCGAGACGCTGCGCTTCACCCCGCCCGTCCACATGATCATGCGTCAGACGGCCAGGGAGGTTGAGCTGAGCGGCGGCACCGTACCGGCGGGGGCGACGGTCACCTGTCTCATCGGCTCCGCGGGCCGCGACGACACCCGCTACCGCGACCCGGACCGCTTCGATCTCTTCCGTACGGACCTCACCAGCACCACCGCCTTCTCCGCCGCCGCCGACCACCTGGCCTTCGCGCTCGGCCGGCACTTCTGCGTCGGCGCGCTCCTCGCCAAGGCCGAGGTCGAGACGGGCGTCGGCCAACTCCTGGACGCGATGCCGGATCTGCGCCCGGCGGACGGCTTCGCGCCGGTGGAGCGGGGCGTCTTCACGCGAGGGCCGGAGTCTCTGCCGGTGCGGTTCACCCCTGTCGGCTGAGCGCGCCGGTCGGCAGGGTGGGCTCCGGTGGCGGGGCCGTGCCACCGGAGCCCGGTCGGTCGGCGGACGCGGCGGCCGACGACCTCAGGCCAGGAGGGTAGGACCGGAGCACGGCATGCCCGCTCCGGTGTCCGGTGCCTACTTCTCGCCGAACGGGGCCGGCCCGCTCCCCCGGATCTCCACCGTTCCGGAACCGACCTCGCCGGACGTGGCGATGAACTTTCCCTCGCGACCATCGGGCAGCCGCAGGGTGGCGGTCCCGTCGTCGAACCACTCGACGGAAGGGTCTGCTTCGAGGGAACCGCCCCATGACCGCATGCCGCGGTCGACGTGGGCGGCAAGGTCTGCGGTCACGGGAACCTCGTCGCAGCCGATGAGCGCGGCGGCGGGGCCTTGATAGGTAGTCATGGAGTGGAGTGTGCCCGCGGAAACCGACCTTGAGCGGTCGAGAAGCCCGCACCGCCGATCCGGAGAGGTCCCGCGCCATCCGACGAGAGCGCGAACCGCACCCGGCGGACGGCTTCGCCCCGATGGAGCGGCGCGTCTTCACGCGAGGGCCGGAGTCTCTGCCGGTGCGGTTCACCCCGGTCGGCCGAGCGTGGCGGTCGGCAGGGTGGGCTCCGGTGGCGGGGCCGTGCCACCGGAGCCCGGTCGGTCGGCGGACATGGCGGCCGGAAAACCTCGGGAGAAGGTTCCGGGCTGACAGAATCCGCAGCTCAGGGCGTTGCTGTTGCTCTGCGGCCAGTCGCGGAGGATCAAGCCGCCTCGGAGGCATCTCCTCGTACGGCCGCCGCCCACTCCGCGAGCAGGCGCTCGTACTCCCGGCGCCCTTCAGGCGACAGTCGGCCGCCGCCCCGCTCCCACAGCGCGCGAATGTCCGCGTTCACCAGGGGCAACGGGCGCGCGGCAGCTGCTTCGGACAGGTTCGGGGACATGCGTACAAGAGTACGGGCCGCGGGCGGCAGAAGCCCAGGGCGCCCGGACTACGATCGGCCGAGTCGACGTCGGACCTCCGGCCGGGCCCCCGAGAGCCACCACCTCCGGGGGCGCAGCGCCCCCGTTCGTCCGGCTCCGGGCGCGAGGGACCCGACGGAAGACCGGGCGGTCAGCGGATGTGGCGGCCGGTGATCGCGCGGGCGATGACCAGGCGCTGGATCTCGCTGGTGCCCTCGAAGATGGTGTAGATCTTCGCGTCCCGGTACATCCGCTCCACCGGATGCTCCCTGCTGTAGCCCGCGCCGCCCAGGATCTGTACGGCCTTCTCCGTGGCGGCCACCGCGAGTTCGCCCGCGCGCAGCTTCGACATGGAGCCCTGTCCGGCGTCGAAGGCCCGGTCGTTGCGGGCCATCCACGCGGCCTGCCAGATCAGCAGCCGTACCGCCTCGATCTCGGTACGGATGTCGGCCAGCGCGAACGCGATCGACTGGTTCTCCACGATGGGGCGGCCGAACGCCTCCCGCTGCCCCGCGTACTCCAGGGCGTACTCGTAGGCGGCGCGCGCGATGCCGAGCGCCTGGGCGCCGACGGTCGGTCGGCTGACCTCGAAGGTCGCCATCGCGGCCTGGGACTTGGCCGTCCGCCCCGTCGCCGTACCGCCCTCGCGGGCGCGGGCGAGGCGGGCGTCCAGCTTCTCCTTGCCGCCGAGGAGGCAGTGGCCGGGTACGCGCACGTCGTCCAGGAAGAGGTCCGCGGTGTGCGAGGCGCGCAGGCCCAGCTTCTTGATGGTGCGGCCGGCCTCCAGGCCGGGGGTGCCGGGCGGCACGATGAAGGCGGCCTGGCCCCGGGCGCCGAGTTCCGGCTCGACCGAGGCGACGACGACGTGGATCTCCGCGATGCCCCCGTTGGTGATCCATGCCTTCTGGCCGGAGAGCACCCACTCGTCCTTGGCACCGTCGTACCGTGCCCGGGTACGCATCGCGGAGACGTCGGAGCCGGCCTGCGGTTCGGAGACGCAGAAGGCGGCCACCTTCGGGTCGTCCTGGTCGCCGTAGCACTGCGGGACCCACTCGGCGAGCTGGTCGGGGGTGCCGGAGGCGAAGATCCCGGCGACCGCGAGCGAGGTGCCGAAGAGGGCCATGCCGATGCCCGCGTCGCCCCAGAACAGCTCCTCGTTGGCGATCTGGAGGGAGAGGCCGGTCGGGTCGCCGTACATCTCGGCGAGCGACTCGAATCCGTAGAGCCCGATCCGGGCGGCCTCCCTGATGACGGGCCAGGGGGTCTCCTCCCGGGAGTCCCACTCGGCCGCCGCCGGACGGACCACCTCGGCGGCGAAACCGTGCACCCAGTCGCGCAGATCCCGCTGTTCCTCGGTCAGGGCGAGGGAGAAGAAGCTCATCGGATCACGCCTTCGGGATGTCGAAGTAGCGGGTGAGGCCCGCGGCCAGACCGACGTCCCCGGCGATCTTGAGCTTGCGCATCATGAACATGGTGATCGGATTGCCGTTGCCGGAGACCAGCTTGAGGAAGTCGGCATCCGCCATCACCAGTGTGGTGCGGGGCTCGGCAGCCGAACGGCCGCGAGTGACCGAGCAGTTGCCGTCGGCGATGGCCGTCTCGTAGACCTCTTCGGTCTCGTCGGCCCCTCCGGTGACCTTCCAGCGGATCAGGGCCGTGACCCCTCCGGCCGCGTCCGGCCGGAACTGCTGACGCATCCGGTCGAAGACCGCTCCGAGTATCCGCTCGCGGAGTGCGCCCCGCATGACCTCGTCGAGCTGCTTGACGGACAGGCCCTTGACGATCCGGGCGAACTCCTCGGGTGAGACGGCCGCGAAGTCGAGCCGGGACAGCTCCTCCGTGAGCTCGTCGCTGCTGTGGTCGGCCACGCCGGTTCCTTACTCTGGAGTCAACTTACTTTTGAGTAAGGTACGGCCGCCGTCGCATGGTTCGCAAGCGGTCGCGCGGGGTCGGGGGTGCGGACGTGCGGAGGTGTGGATGTGCGGAGGTGCGGACGCGCGCGGTGGCCCGACGTCAGCGCCAAGGCCCCGGACGGACCGTCAGTCCCGGATGGTGGGCGGCGAGCACCTTGTTGGCGCGGGCGAGATCGGAGAGCGCCTGTTCGCGGTCGGCCTGGTCCTCGACACCGAGCAGTGGGCCGCGGAACCTGCGGACCTCGCGGGCCGCACAGTCGGCGTCGAACTCGGCCTGCAGCACGTGGGCCGGTACGCAGGCGCCGATCAGCGCCGCGACCCGGTCGGGGATCGGTACGGGGACGAGGAGATGTGAGGCGGGCATGGGGGTTCCCTCTCGGTTGGTCGGCCAGGAGGCGCTGCGGTCGTGGTCGCCCCGAAGGGCGCCCAGCGTCTCCCTGTCTACGGCACACGGGTCCGGGTTTCTCATCGGATACGTCTTGTTGCCGCAACCGTTTGGGACTGACCGGCTATTTCCCCTTACTCGGGGGTAAGTTGACTCGCCGCGCGCTGTGTGGTGGTGGTCACCGTCGTGCGGGGCCGTCCCCGCCGCGGGAGCGGAGCCGGAGCGCCCGCAGGACGGCCTCGGTGGAGAAACGGCTCTCGGGGTCGACCAGTTGCTCGCCGAACAAGGACTCCAGGCTGCGCATGCGGTAACGGACCGTCTGCGGATGGACGTCGAGCAGTTCGCCCATGTGGGCCGCCGTGCCCCGGGTGTCGAGCCAGATGCGCAGCGTCTCGATCAGCCGCTCCCGCCGGGTGGCGCTGAGGGCGGAGACCGGGGCGAGTTCGCGCTTCGAGAGCTGGTCCAGCAGGGCCGTGTCGGAGAGCAGCCACAGGGTGATGAGGTGGTCCTCGGCCAGGACGAGCGGGGCGTCGTCGATCACGCCGGTGTCGACCAGTTCGAGGAGCCTGCGGGCCCAGCGGATCGAGTCCGGGGCGTGGGACGGCGGGACGGTGAGGCCGACAGCCGCGTGCGTGCCCAGCAGGGCGTGGTCGAGCATGCGTCTTCGCGCGTCGTCGATCGGGCCCGGGATGAGCATATTGGGCTGAGGGTCCGTCAGGTCGGCGAGCACGTCACGGTCCAGCGCGAGCCGGCCCAGGTCGGGTGAGGGGCGCAGGGCGACCAGGGTCACCTCCTCCGGCATGGTCCAGCCGGTCTGCTCGCAGAGTTCGGCGATCGCGCTGCGGGGGGCCGGCCGCCCGGTGAGGATCAGGTGCAGGAGTCGGCGGCGCAGGGTCTCGGCGTGGTCGTCGGTGGCCGCCCGTACCTCCAAGTACCCCTCGCGGGAGAGGGATTCGAGCTCATCGACGTAGGTGAACAGGGCGTCCGCGAAGGTCAGCATCATGGTGGGGGAGAGGTTGTAGCGCCGCCCCACCTTCTTCGCCCGGCGTAAGGCGATACGGGCGCCGAGGCGGTAGGCACCCTGGAGCTGGTCGAGGCCCCTGCCCTCGTACGCCTCGAACCGGCCGAACCGCCGGCACATCTCGTCCCGCAACGGGGTGGGCGCGGACGGCCGCGCCACCTGTTCGACGAAGACGGAGATGCTCTGTTCCAGGCCGACCCGGATGCCTTCGCCGTGCGGGCTGTCGAAGAGCCGCGCGTACTCCGGGTAGGCGCGGGTGACCTCCAGGCCTATCTCCCGGATGAGGCTCGGGAGTTCGGGGCGGACGATCGCGGCGAACTCCTGGGGCAGTGGTCCCAGAGGTTCCCCGAGGTCCGAGGGCTGCGAGACTGCCGGCATGTTGCTTTACCCCTAGCTCTCCCGTGCCCCGACGGCGGCGAGCAGGGGGAGAGCGCTCCCACATGCCGCCAGGTGCGTACCCATTGGAATCTTGAACATAGAGCACGTCCGAGCGCGTGGACACCGGTGCGACGACGGGAAGTACGCGGAGTGACTATGCCGGTGGCGACTTTGAGCCACTGATGACCCGGAATCCGTCAGTCCTCTTCCCGGAAGGGCTCGGACGCGGCTCCGCGCGGGAATTTCGGCGCCGCCCGCGTGATAGCGCACACGAGCCACAATTTCGCGGTGCTTTACCGGAACGGGAGA
This sequence comes from Streptomyces sp. NPDC002690, assembly GCF_053592415.1. Lineage (NCBI taxonomy): Bacteria > Bacillati > Actinomycetota > Actinomycetes > Kitasatosporales > Streptomycetaceae > Streptomyces > Streptomyces sp. NPDC002690. Next base: position 14,572 of record NZ_JBSFVR010000145.1, read on the forward strand.
GATCCGAAGGTGCGGTGCGCATTCCTCGGCGGTCCGTACTAATTCCGCCAGAGGAGTGATGGTGGACCGATCAATCATCAATCATCGCTCACGGGTGAGCCGGTGCCGAGGCTTGATCCGGACGGGTCTCCCGCTGTCCGGCATCCCACTCTGACATGGGAAGTTGTGAGCAACGGAGGCATGGACCGGCTCGGTGGGGGTTGGTGACACGATCTCGCGGACCGCACGATTGCTCACTTCTCGACAAGAACCGGGTGACACGCGGTCGGTGCTTGCTCGCCGACCAATAAAAGACCGGCCGAAAAACACTCTTCCGGAATTTCTTCAGCAAGGCTGTTGCGGAGGCACGTTACCCGCCCGTAGCGTCAACGACGAACGCAAGCGGTCGAGCGGTCCGTCAGGGCGGGCCGCCACTTCACACCACCCTTGTCCCCCCGGATTACCGCCTCTTTCCGGAGACGAGTATGTCCGGATCGGGATACTCTCCCCCGAAGGGAATCCATCGTGAACACCCTTGCCCGTAGAGCCGCCGTCGTCCTCGCCGCCGGTGGCGCCGCCCTCGGCATGACCGTCTCGTCCGCTTCGGCCGGTGTCCAGGCACCGTGGACGGTCACCCCGTCCGGCGCCTACTCCGCCACCGCCTCCGGTCCGACGCTGAGCGTCCCGGCCGCCTCGCTCTTCTGCACGTCCAGCACCGCGACCGGCAACCTCGCGTCGAGCACCACCAACACGGTCGGCACCATCGCCACGATCTCCTTCACCGGCTGCAATCTGGCTGGGCTGCCCTTCACCGTGTCGATGGTCGTCACGCCGTGGAACATCAACGCGCTGTCCAAGAGCGGCAGCATCGTGACCGGCAACGTCAGCAACGTCTCGGCGAAGATCACCGGAACCGGCTGCACCGCGACCTTCGCGGGCACGGTCAACGGCACCTACAACAACACCACCTGGATCCTGGGCCTCAACGGCACCGGCACGCTCAAGGCCACGGCCGCGAACTGCCTCGGCCTCATCAACGTCAACGACGCGGCCGCCTTCACCGGCAACTACCTGGTGAACACCCACCCGGTGATCTCCTAGTACCCGAGCGGCACATGAGCCTCCGGGCCGACGGTGAGCAGCGACCCTGCCGCCGTCGGCCCGGATCGTGCGTTCCGCGGTCGGTCGGTGTCCGACGGGCACGGTCCGCGCGGGAGCGGGCAGCACTTCACGATCCCAGCGGAAGACAGGACCAGGATGAGCGAGAAAACATCGGCGACCGCCTCGCGGCGATCCGTACGTCTGGCATCCGTCGCGGCCGTCGCCACCCTCGCCGGACTGCTGAGCGGTCCGGGGTCGGCGGCCGACGACGTGGACGCCAGTGCCGTCGTGACGTACGACTGCGATCTGCCTTCCGGCAGGGTGCAGGTGCCGTTGGAGGTGCGGGGGACGTTTCCGGCCACCGGCGAGGTGGATGTGCCGATGTCACCCGCGGGCGTGAGCATGACGGCTGACTTCGAGGCCGCCGATCTTGTCCCGCTGTTGCCGGAAGGCGCCACCGAGGTCGTCAGCTCCGCGACGCTCGACGTGGACGTCGTGCAGAACGAGCAGATGGCCCAGGCGCAGTGGACCCAGTTCGTCGCGCCCGTCACGCCGCTCGCCGGCGACGAGAACGGGAAGGTCCGGCTCGCGCACACGGGTGAGGTGCCCTCGGTCACGGTCAGCGCGGCCGGGGACGTCGCGCTGACCGCAGGCCGGTTGACCCTCGGGCTGGGCATCCCTGCCGTCGAGGGCGAGGAGACGCCGACCGATCCGACGACCCTGACCTGCGACCGGTCCGAGGGCGAGTCGGGCCTGCTGGCGACGGTCCAGGTCCCGGACGCGGGGACACCGGAGATACCGGACCCGGGTGGGGAGACCGACCCCGGGGAGGGCGGCGGGGAGGACCCGGGCGACCCGGGGGAGGAGCCGCCGTTGCCCCCCGTCGACACGTCCTGCCCCGATGTCGTGCCCCAGGGAGAATTGGACATCAGCGATGTGCCGCCGATGCCCCCGGGCGCACCGCCCTTCAAGCTCAGTCTGCCCGGCCAGAAGGTCTGTGGATACGCGGTGGGGCTCGCCACCATCAAGAAACTGAACGGGTCCGTGATCATCAACGATCCGGAGAAGGAACCCGCGTTGATCTCCGCGCTTGCCAACAGGCAGGTCATGAACCGCCCGCCCACGTCGGAAGGCGGCCAGTACGTCGTGCTCAGCTCGATCGCCCGTCTCGACCTGCCCGACGCGGAGTCGACGTTCCTGGCGTTCGGGTTCCAGCCCGTCTCCGCCAAGGTGGCGTTCGACACCGGGCCTCTTACCGTCTCCACGGGCCAGCTGGCCACGGACCTCACGCACATCAACCCGTTCGCGGTAGCCAGTTTCCAGCAGTCCATGCGGTTGTACGACGTGAAGGTGAACGGCGTGCCGCTCGACGTGGGTCCCGACTGCCGGACCGCACACCCCTACAAGGTGGTGCTCCACGGTGACTTCACGAGTGGAAACCCCTACCTGAACGTACTGGACGGCGGGCCGCTCAACGGCACCGTGGACTTCCCTGCCTTCTCCGGCTGTGGAACCGGCGGCGAGGATCTGGACGCGTTGTTCACCGCGTCGATATCCGGGCCTGGAAACACCATCGCGATGAACCAGGCCAACATGTGCGTCCCGGACGCGGACCCGGAGTACAGGAACTGCCCCCCGAGGATTCCCGCCCTGCCGGGCACCCCCACAGCCGACTGACCTGGACAAGGTGATCCGTACTCATGAGAAGACGGAAGAGAAACACCGGCATGCTCGTGGCCGCACTGTCCGCGGCGATGGCGTTGACGGCGACATCCGCGTCGGCGACGAACCAGTCCTCCTACGTGGTGACCCCCGGTGGTGCGTTCTCGGGGCACTCGGACGGGTACGTGAACTGGCCCCTGATGACGCTGTACTGCACCACGACCGACGTGGCCGGCTCCCTCGTTCCGAATCCCTCGGGGAACGTGATCGGTACGGTGAACACCGTGGCGATCAGCGGCTGCAATCTCGCCGGCCTGACATACACCTTCACACTGACGTCGGGCGCCCGGCCGCTCACCGCGACGGGAGCGGTGGCCGGTCGGCCCGACTGGGTCGGCGTCTCCGTGAGCGGGCTGGTCTTCCGCATGACTGGAATCGGTTGCACGGCGACCTTCGGGGGCAACCTGACCGGCCATTACGAGAACGACACCGGGCGCCTGGTCATCGACGGCTCCACCATGACGGCGAGCGCCGCCAACTGCCTGGGCTTGATTCTGGCCGGTGATCCGACCGTACTCGGCGCCGACTACGCCATCACCCCGCACCAGACCATCCAGGTCTCGTAACTGCCGAACGCCAGCCCGGCGCCTCGGTCCGGCCCACGCCCACCCCGGAGCGGTTCCGCGACCCCCAGGACACCCCGAGCC
>NZ_JBSFVR010000146.1:0-17925 GCF_053592415.1 Streptomyces sp. NPDC002690
CCGAAGGTCGTCTACGTGGAGCTGTGCGAGGACATGGCACCCCTCCTCACCGAGCAGCGCAGGATCGCGCTGCTCGGCGGGGCCGTTGTGCGGCAGACCGGGGTGGACGCGAGGGTGGCGGTGGTGGTGGAACGGCAGGCAGACCCGTACCGGGAGCAGCCGCTCACCGCGCGGATCGTCCGCGCGGTCAACGCGTACGAGGACCTCTGCGGGGAAGCCGTGGGAGGGGCTCTGGGGGCATTGGAGCAGTTGCGTATCGGCACCGGCCACGACTACCAGCCACAGGTGGTCGAGGCGCTGGCCGGAGTCCTGGCGAGGGGCGGTCCGCCCCGGGTACGAACGGGGTAACCCATGGGTAATGAGCGGGCGTCCGGCCGGGCATGGTTGGATGCGAAAGAAGAGGGTGTCCAGTCGGGACAGGCGGGAATCGTGAGGATCTTCGGGAAGGCACGGCATCGGCCGTCCGCCTCGTGGCGGCAGGCCACGGACCGCGCGTTCACGCTGATCGGCGACGGCCGGTACGAGGACGCGGGGGCGCTGCTGACGCGCGCGGCGGACCTGGAACCCTGGCTCTCCGAGTCCTGGTTCAACCTGGCACTGCTGCACAAGTTCCGGCACGACTGGGAGCAGGCGCGCTCGGCGGGACTGCGGGCCGTCGCGCTGCTGGACCGCGAGTCCGGCGCCCCGGACTGGTGGAACGTGGGCATCGCCGCGACCGCGCTGCAGGACTGGCCGCTGGCCCGCCGGGCCTGGCAGGCGTACGGCCTGAAGGTGCCCGGCACCGGGGCGCAGGGTGCCGCCGCGACCACCGAGCCGACCGGTATGGAGCTGGGCAGTGCCGCGGTGCGGCTGTCGCCCGAGGGCGAGGCCGAGGTGGTCTGGGGGCGCCGGCTCGACCCGGCCCGGATCGAGGTGCTGTCGATCCCGCTGCCGTCCTCCGGGCGCCGCTGGGGCGAGGTCGTGCTGCACGACGGGGTTCCCCACGGTGAGCGGGTGACCGCGGCGGGCCCCTCGTACCCGGTGTTCGACGAGATCGAGCTGTGGGCGCCCTCGCCGGTGCCGACCTGGGTGGTGCTGCTGGAGGCGGCCACCGAGGAGGACCGGGACGCGCTGGAGAAGCTCGCCTCGGACGCCGGGTTCGCCGCCGAGGACTGGTCCTCGTCGGTAAGGCTGCTCTGCCGGTCCTGTTCGGAGAGCCGGATGGAGAGCGACGAGGGCGACGGTGAGCACCTCGACCCGCACGACCACAGCGAGCCCGGTCACCCCGGTCCGCTGGGGCACCGCACGGCGGGCGGCCTCTGGGCCCCCGAACGCGAATGCGGCCTCGCCGCCCCGGCGGGACTGGTGCGGGGGCTGCTGGACGGCTGGGTCGCCGACAGTCCGGACAGCCGTGAGTGGCGGGATCTCGAAGAAGTCTGCTGACCGTGCCCCGGGGCTCCGTCTCCCCGTAGGCTGTACGGGCACCGATTCCCAGGTGCTGATCTGCCCGGACTCGGGTTTCAAGGTTCACGGTTTGCAGGAAGGCGTACGGCGGACATGTCGCAGCAGGAGACGGACGAGCGGATCGGCGTGGACGACGAGGTCTTCGTCGTGGACACGGAGGACTGCGAGGAGCGTGAGGCGGCGTACCGCGAACGCGGCACCTCCCGTCCGATCACGGTCGTGGGCAACCCGGTCCTGCACAAGGAGTGCCAGGACGTCACCGAGTTCGGCGACGAGCTGGCGCGGCTGATCGACGACATGTTCGCCAGCCAGCGGACGGCCGAGGGCGTCGGCCTGGCCGCCAACCAGATCGGCGTGGACCAGAAGGTCTTCGTCTACGACTGCCCGGACGACGACGGGGTGCGGCACGTGGGCGTCGTCGTCAACCCGGTGCTGGAGGAGCTGCCTCCCCAGGACCGGGTGCTGGACGACTCCAACGAGGGCTGCCTGTCGGTCCCGACCGCCTACGCGGAGCTGGCCCGGCCGGACTACGCCGTGGTCAGCGGCCGGGACGCGCAGGGCAACCCGATCAAGGTGCGGGGCACCGGCTACTTCGCGCGCTGCCTCCAGCACGAGACGGACCACCTGTACGGCTACCTCTACATCGACCGGCTGTCGAAGCGGGACCGCAAGGACGCGCTGAAGCAGATGGCCGAGGGCACCCCGCGCTACGAGACCGTCCCGAACGCCTGATCCCGCCGCCCGAAGGGGCCCGGCCGCCGGTGAACTCCCGGGCGGCCGGGCCCCTTCGGCGTGTTCCGGCCTTCGTCCGGAGTTTCTCCGGGGGGGAGTTGACGCGCGTCCACCACTGCGAAAGGCTCGCTCCCACGTTCCGACGCGAGTCGCATCCCCACACGAGCCCCATTCCACCGCGTCCACCGCGAGAGGGAGCACCCCACATGCTCAGACGTACCGCGCGTGTCCTGCTCGGATTTGTCATGACCATCTCATTGGCGTGGAGCGGGGCCGTGCTCACGGCCGGAACCGCCCACGCGGACGGCTGTTTCACCTTCAGTCGCACCCTGTCCTCCGGCGCCACCGGCAGCGACGTCACCCAGCTGCAGATCCGGGTCGCCGGATACCCCGGCTACAACTCGGTACTCGCCGTCGACGGCTCGTACGGCCCCGCCACCACCGCCGCCGTCAAGCGCTTCCAGGCCGCCTACGGCCTCACCGCCGACGGCATCGCCGGACCGGCCACCCAGGCCAAGATCTACGCGCTCCAGGACGACGACTGCACCCCGGTCCACTTCACGTACGCGGAGCTGAACACCTGCAACAGCACCTGGGCCGGCGGCGCGGTCGCCGCCGGAACGGCGAAGGCCAACGCTCTCACCAGCATGTGGAAGCTGGAGGCGCTGCGGCACGCCCTCGGCGACCAGCCGATCCGTGTCACCAGCGGTTTCCGGTCCACCTCCTGCAACGCGGCGGTGGGCGGCGCCTCGGGCAGCCGCCATCTGTACGGCGACGCCGTCGACCTCGGGGTCGGGGCGCACTCGCTCTGCACCATGGCGCTCCAGGCCCGCAACCACGGCTTCAACGGCATCCTCGGCCCGGGCTACCCGGACCACGGTGACCACGTGCACGTCAACCAGGGCCCCAGCCACTTCTGGTCGGCCCCCAACTGCGGCATCTGACCGGCGCCCCGCACAGCTCCGCGCGCACGCGGACCCGCGACCACGCTCGCGGGTCCGCGTACGTCTCTCAGGCCGCCCCCGGCACCTCGGCCGGGCCCCGGAAGGTCCGCCGGTAGGCGTTCGGGGTCGTACCCAGCGAGCGTACGAACTGGTGCCGCAGGGCCGCCGCGTTGCCGAAGCCGGTCTGCCCCGCGATCGCCTCCATGGTCTCGTCCGAGGTCTCCAGCAGATGCTGGGCCAGCAGCACCCGCTGCCGCAGCAGCCAGCGGTACGGGGTCGTGCCCGTCTCCTGCTGGAACCGGCGCGCGTAGGTGCGCGGCGACATGTGCGCGAGGGCCGCGAGCTGATCGACGGTCATCTCCTGGTCGAGATGGTTCTCCATCCACGCCAGGGTGTCCCCGACGGTGTCGCAACGGGTGCGCGGCAGCGGGCGCTTCACGTACTGCGCCTGGCCGCCGTCCCGGTGCGGGGGGACCACCATCCGGCGGGCGATGGCGTTGGCGACCTCCTGGCCGTACTCCTGGCGCACCAGATGCAGACAGGCGTCGACACCGGCCGCCGTCCCGGCCGAGGTGATCACCTGGCCCTCGTCGACGTAGAGCACGTCCGGTTCCACCCGGGCCAGCGGGAAGCGCCGGGCCAGTTCGTCGGAGTGCCGCCAGTGCGTGGTGCAGCGTCGGCCGTCCAGCAGCCCCGCCGCCCCGAGGACGAAGGCGCCGGAGCAGACGGACAGCACCCGCGCACCGCGCGCCACGGCCCGCCGCAGCGCTTCCAGGACCTCTTGCGGGTACTCCCGGGCGAGGAAGTGGCTGCCCGCCGGCACGGCGACGAGGTCGGCTTCTTCCAGCCGTTCGAGGCCGTGCTCGGTGGAGATGGTGAAGCCGGCGTGGGTGCGCAGCGCGGGCCCCTCCGCCGACACCACCGCGAAGTCGTGCACCGGGAGCCCCTCTTCGCTGCGGTCGAGGCCGAAGACCTCGCACAGGACGCCGAGCTCGAAGGGGTGGACATCGTCCAGCAGCAGGGCGGCGACGTTTTTCAGCATGGGGACAGTGTGGCAGCAATTCGATGGTCGATGACAGTCCTGCCACTGCCCGGATGTCGTCCCGGCGGCCAGAGTGGAGCCATGAACACACTCCTGAACGTCCTCGGTGTCACCGTCCTCGCCGCCCTCGTCCTGCTTCCCGCCCTCCTCGGGTTCGCCCGGGAGATCCGCATCGACCGCGAACTGCGCGCGGCCGCACCCGACCGCGACGCCCACCGTGCCGCGCCGCCGGATACGGTCACGACCGACCGGACCCGGCCCGCCGCCCGGCGCGCGTACGTACGGTCCTGGGCGCGGATCTGAGGCGATCGCGTCGCCCCCGTCCGGAGCGGCGCACGGGCGATCATGGGGGCCGGAGCCCCGGCCCAGTGGACGGGGCTCCGGCTCGATCGGCCCACCCACGGACGAAGAGAGAACATGGCTGTCATCCACCGCACCACCCTGAACCCCGGCAAGCTCGAACTGGTCGCCGCCTGGCTGCCGTCCCAGCCCTGGTACGCGGGCAGCTCGCCCGAGCTGGCGAAGGCCGGCGGCTTCCGGCTCGACGACCCCGAGGGCGAGGTGGGCATCGAGTTCATGGTGGTCACCGACGCCTCGGCAGGCCGCCCGGTGCCGTACCACGTGCCGGTCACCTACCGGGGCGCCCCGCTCGACGGCGCGGACGCCGCGCTGATCGGTACCACCGAACACGGGGTGCTGGGCAAGCGCTGGGTGTACGACGGGGCCCGCGACTCCGTGCTGACCGACCGGCTCCTCGCCCTGCTGCACGGCCGCGCCGAACCGCAGGCACAGAGCGAGTCGGACACCGTCGATCCGACCGTGCACAGCCGGTTCATGGGGGACGACATCCCCGACGGAGTGGCCGTCGAGGCGGTCGAGAGCGGGATGTACGGAACCGACATCCAGCTGTCGGACCCCGCCGGGGCCGGACGCTGGACCCTGCGGGTAGTACGCGCGCTGACGGGCGACGCCGAGGAGCCCAAGGGCGACGCGGGGCCGCTGCACGGCGAGATCACCGCGCTCTGGGCTCCGCCGGGCACCGAGCCGGCCCGTGCCCGTTTCGCCGAAGTGCGTGCCTCGACGGAGCGCTGACGACAGGTGGCGGGCACCCCCGCGTGGGGAGTGCCCGCCACCGTGCGTCCGACCGGCCTCCAGAATCAGAAGTCGTCAGAATCAGAAGTCGTCGTCGAAGCCGACCGTGCCCTCCACCGCGACCTGGTACGCCGACGGGCGGCGCTCGAAGAAGTTCGTCAGCTCCTGCACGCCCTGGAGCTCCATGAAGGAGAACGGGTTCTCGGAGCCGTACAGCGCGGGGAAGCCCAGCCGGACCAGGCGCTGGTCCGCGACGCACTCCAGGTACTGGCGCATCGACTCGGTGTTCATGCCCGGCAGGCCCTCGCCGCACAGGTCGCGGCCGAACTGGAGCTCGGCCTCCACGGCCTCCTTCAGCATGTCGGTGACCTGCTGCTGGAGTTCGTCGTCGAAGAGGTCCGGCTCCTCCTTGCGCACGGTGTCCACGACCTCGAAGGCGAAGTTCATGTGCATCGTCTCGTCGCGGAACACCCAGTTGGTGCCCGTGGCGAGGCCGTGCAGCAGACCGCGCGAGCGGAACCAGTAGACGTACGCGAAGGCGCCGTAGAAGAACAGCCCCTCGATGCACGCCGCGAAGCAGATCAGGTTCAGCAGGAACCGGCGCCGGTCGGCCTTGGTCTCCAGCCGGTCGATCTTCTCGACCGAGTCCATCCAGCGGAAGCAGAACTGCGCCTTCTCGCGGATCGACGGGATCTCCTCCACCGCGTCGAACGCGGCGGCACGGTCGTCCGGATCGGGCAGGTAGGTGTCGAGCAGCGTCAGATAGAACTGGACGTGCACGGCCTCCTCGAACAGCTGCCGCGACAGGTACAGCCGCGCCTCGGGGGAGTTGATGTGCTTGTACAGCGTCAGCACGAGGTTGTTCGAGACGATCGAGTCGCCCGTGGCGAAGAACGCCACGAGTCGGCCGATCATGTGCTGCTCACCCGGGGACAGCTTGGCGAGGTCGGCCACGTCGGAGTGGAGATCGACCTCCTCCACGGTCCAGGTGTTCTTGATCGCGTCCCGGTAGCGCTCGTAGAAGTCCGGGTAGCGCATGGGACGCAGGGTCAGCTCGAAGCCCGGGTCGAGCAGGTTCTTGTTCATGTCGGTGGTCATTACTGGCAGGCCTCGCAGGACTCGGGGTTTTCGAGGGAGCAGGCGAGGGCTTCCGCGTCGGAGTACGCCTGCTGCACGGGGATGTCGGCCGGGGCCGGGGTCGGGGCTGCGGCCTTCGCGGTGCCGGAGGCGGCACGGGCGATCCGGGTCGCCGGACGCGAACGCAGGTAGTACGTCGTCTTCAGCCCTTGCTTCCAGGCGTACGCGTACATCGAGGAGAGCTTCCCGATGGTCGGCGTCTCCAGGAACAGGTTCAGCGACTGGCTCTGGTCGAGGTAGGGGGTACGGGCCGCCGCCATGTCGATCAGGCCGCGCTGCGGGATCTCCCACGCCGTGCGGTACAGCGCCCGCACCTCCGCCGGAATCCAGCCGAAGCCCTGCACCGAGCCGCTCGCGTCGCGCAGCGCCTCACGGGTCCGCGCGTCCCACACGCCGAGCCGCTTCAGCTCGTCCACCAGGTACGCGTTGACCTGCAGGAACTCACCGCTGAGCGTCTCGCGCTTGAACAGGTTGGAGACCTGCGGCTCGATGCACTCGTACACCCCTGCGATCGAGGCGATGGTCGCGGTCGGCGCGATGGCGAGCAGCAGCGAGTTGCGCATCCCGGTCTTCGCGATCCGGGCGCGCAGCGCCTCCCACCGCTCCGGCCAAGCCGGCGCCGTGTCGAAGTGGTCCGGGTGCAGCACCCCGCGCGCGGCACGGGTCTCGCTCCACGCGGGCAGCGGGCCCGACTTCTCGGCCAGGTCGCAGGAAGCCTCGTACGCGGCGAGCATGATCCGCTCGGAGATGCGGGTGGAGAGCTCGCGCGCCTCGGGGGAGTCGAACGGCAGCCGCAGCTGGAAGAAGACGTCCTGGAGGCCCATCGCGCCCAGACCCACCGGCCGCCAGCGGGAGTTGGACCGGCCGGACTGCTCGGTCGGGTAGAAGTTGATGTCGACGACCCGGTCGAGGAAGGTCACCGCGGTCCGCACGGTGGCGTCCAGTCGCTCCCAGTCGATCGTCCCGTCCACCACGAAGGCGCCCAGGTTGACCGAGCCGAGGTTGCAGACGGCCGTCTCGCCGTCGTCCGTGACCTCCAGGATCTCCGTGCACAGGTTCGAGGAGTGCACGACCCGGCCCGGCTCGGCGGTCTGGTTCGCGGTGCGGTTGGAGGCGTCCTTGAAGGTCATCCAGCCCTGGCCGGTCTGCGCCAGGGTGCGCATCATCCGGCCGTACAGCTCACGGGCGGGGATCGTGCGGCGGGCCAGGCCCTTCGCCTCCGCGGCCCGGTAGGCGGTGTCGAACGCGTCGCCCCACAGGTCCACCAGCTCGGGGACGTCGGCGGGCGAGAACAGCGACCAGGTGCCGTCGATGTCGACCCGGCGCATGAACTCGTCCGGAATCCAGTGCGCCAGGTTCAGGTTGTGCGTACGCCGCTGGTCCTCACCGGTGTTGTCGCGCAGCTCCAGGAACTCCTCGATGTCCGCGTGCCAGGTCTCCAGGTAGACCGCGGCGGCGCCCTTGCGCCGGCCGCCCTGGTTGACGGCCGCGACGGAGGCGTCCAGCGTCTTCATGAACGGCACGATGCCGTTGGAGAGCCCGTTGGTGCCCCGGATCAGGGAGCCGCGCGAGCGGATGCGCGAGAACGACAGACCGATGCCGCCCGCGTGCTTCGAGAGCCGTGCCACCTCGTGGTAGCGGCCGTAGATCGAGTCCAGCTCGTCCAGCGGGGAGTCCAGCAGATAGCAGGAGGACATCTGCGGGTGGCGGGTGCCGGAGTTGAAGAGCGTGGGGGAGGACGGCAGGTAGTCGAGCCGGCTCATCAGCCCGTAGAGCGCCTCGACCTCGTCCACCGCGCCGGGGGAGTCGTTCTCGGCGAGCCCGGCCGCGACCCGCAGCATGAAGTGCTGCGGGATCTCCAGCACCTGGCGGGTGATCGGGTGGCGCAGCAGGTAGCGGCTGTAGAGGGTGCGCAGGCCGAAGTAGCCGAAGCGGTCGTCGGCGCCGTCCGCGAGCGCCCCCTCGACCAGCGCGTCCAGCCGCTGCGCGTGCAGCTCCACGAACGCGGCGGTGCGGTCCGCGATCAGGCCCTCGCGGTGGCCGACGGCGACCGACGCGGAGAAGGACACCGCGCCCTCACCGGCCGCCTCGGCGGCGATGGTGCGGGTCAGCAGCCGGGCGGCGAGCCGCGAGTAGGCGGGGTCTTCCGCGATCAGACCGGCGGCCGACTCGGTGGCCAGGGTCAGCAGTTCCGCCTCGTCGGCGTGCGCGCTGCGGCCCCGCAGCGCGGCGGCGGCGACCCTGCCCGGGTCGGTGTCCGGCAGGTCCGCGGTGAGGGCGGTCAGGGTGCGCAGCAGCGCGGCCCCGGGGCCGTCGGCGGGCTGGATCGCCGCAGTGGCTGCGGGCACGGACGCCGGATCGGCGGGCGCGATGGTCACGGTGGTGCTCTCCCTCGCTCGGCTCTGGGCCGGCGGGGGAAGGGGAGGGCCGCGGGGCGCGCCACCTGGAGACGGGCAGCACCGCACACGGCGTCCACCGGCCCAACCGCGAGGCCCGGACGTACGGGCGTCCGGTTCGGGTGAGCCGGACGCGCTGTCGGCAGGTAGCCGGACTCGAAGGTGCGCGAAACGCGCGGTTCATACCGTTGCGGGACAGTTCCGGATTCGCACCGGATTCCCCTGCGACGACAGCGAGACGAGCATACATGTGGTGGCCGGGGGACGCCGACGCCCCACATCTTGTGGCGATGCGGGGCGGTGTTCCCGTGCGGGAGAGGGTGCGGCGGGCCGTCCGGGGCCTCCCGGGCAGGCTCTCAGCCGCCGCTGCCCAGGTCCAGCCGGTAGGTGAGCAGCGTCAGGCCCGGCACCGGGGACCAGTCGCGTTCCGGGGTGCGCGTGAAGCCGAGGCGGTGGTAGATCCGGTGCGCCCCGGCCATGGCGGGCTGGGTCGAGAGGGCGAGTCCGGTGACCCCGGCGGTGGCCCGGGCCCGCGCGGCGCACGCCCGTACGAGCGCCTCCCCGGCTCCCCGGCCGCGCCCGGCCCCGTCCACCGCCAGCATCCGGAACTCCGCCTCGTCCGCCGCCGCGACGTCGCACATCGTGCTGCCGGGCGGAGCGTAGGTCACCCCGCCGAGGACGGTGCCGGTGTCGTCCACGGCCACCAGCACCTCCGCCGCGGCGGCCCGGCCGGACACGTCCCGCAGCCTGGCCAGATAGGGGTCGTCCTCGCCTCCGCCCAACAGGCCGTCACCGAGGTACGCCTGGGCCGTGATCTCGCCGAGGAGCGCGTACTCCTCGGGCTCGGCCCTTCTGATCGTCAGGTCCATGACCGCCATTCTGCGTGCTTCACGGGCCCGGGGGACAGGCCGGTGCGGTACGGGGCTCAGCCGCTCGCGCCCACGTGGTTGTCCGGGGCGCCGTCGCCCTCCGGCGGGAGGTCACCGCGCTCGATCGGCTGCGACCCGGGTGCCTGGCCGAGCGGCGGGAGGATCTTGTCGAGCTCCGCGTCGTCCGCCAAGTGGGCCGCGTCGGCCGCCGCGCGCAGGGTGTCGCGGTCCGCGGCGGCGAGTTCGGCGCTGACCGTCACGACGAGGTCCCCCTCGGTGCGGGCGTAAGCGCGGCCGAGGGCGGTCTCGCTGTACCAGCGCTCGCCGTCGTGTTCGCAGACGGTGTAGCCGGCCGAGCCGTCGCTCACCGGCTTCTTGCCGCAGTCGGCGGGGGAGTACGTGGCGCGCTCCACGCCGAGCTGGACCACGTGCCCGCTCTTGTCCGTGTAGGAGCTGCCGAAGCCGTCGTCGCCCAGCACGCCCACCGACTGGGTGGCCAGGGTGTAGCCGGGGATCTCGGTGACGTACACGTGGTCGGCCCGGGTCTGGAGCGCCGTCGCCCGCGCCTCCAGCTCGGCGTGGTCCGGCACGTCGGCCGGGGCCTCACCCCCCGCTCCGGCGTGCTCGGTGCCGCACCCGACGAGGGTGAGGACCAGCAGGGCGGGCCACAGGCCGTGCAACCGTGCGCGAAATGTCATGAGCACATCCTCCCGTAAGGGGGTCGGTGGTCCGGACCGGGGGGCGGGAGCGCCGCCGGGCCGCCGGCCCTCCCGGCAGGGGAGGACGCGACGGCCCGGCGGACGGTTCGTCCCTGCGCGCCGGCATGGCCGGATCGCGTCAGTGGCCGCCCGGCGCCCCCACGGTGGCCGGTGCCAGCTTCGGCTGCACGCCCGGGTCGCCGACGTCCGCCGTGTAGTCCTCCGGTGAGGTCTCGTCGATGCCGGCCGGCGCCTTGAGCGCGTTGAGGACGAGGGTCACCACGACCACCACCACGACGTTCAGCACGAACGCGGTGAGGCCGATGTAGCCGATCTCGCCGATGCCCGGGATCTCCTTGGAGGAGCCGCCGAAGTGCTTCTGGGTCGGGGAGGCCACGCCGTACGCGGCGAGAGTGCCGTAGAGCATGCCGACCGCCCAGCCCGCGATGAGCGCCCAGCGGTGGAACCACCGGGTGAACAGCCCGCCGACCAGCGCCGGCATCGTCTGGAGGATCCAGATCCCGCCCAGCAGCTGGAAGTTGATGGCCACGGTCTTGTCCATGGTGAGCACGAAGACCAGCGCGCCGACCTTCACCAGGAGCGAGACCAGCTTGGAGACCTTGGTCTCCTGGGCGGGCGTCGCGTCCGGCTTCAGGAACTCCTTGTAGATGTTCCGGGTGAAGAGGTTCGCGGCGGCGATGGACATGATGGCCGCCGGTACCAGCGCGCCGATCCCGATCGCGGCGAACGCGACCCCGGCGAACCAGTCGGGGAACATGTTCTCGAAGAGCTGCGGGATGGCCAGCTGGCCGTTGGCCACCTTGACCCCGGCCGCGATGGCCATGAAGCCGAGCAGGGCCAGCAGGCCGAGCATCAGCGAGTACAGCGGCAGGATCGTGGTGTTGCGGCGGATCACCTCACGGCTGCGGCTGGAGAGCGTCGCCGTGATCGAGTGCGGGTACATGAACAGCGCCAGCGCGGAGCCCAACGCCAGGGTGGCGTAACCCCATTGGCCGTTCACCCCGGGCACGATCCCGGCGACCGGTTTGCCGGCCGCCTCGTTGACGGCGGAGAACTTCGCGCTCGCTCCGGCGAAGATGTCGTCGAAGCCGCCCAGCTTGATCGGGATGTAGATGATCGCCACCGCGATGACCAGGTAGATCAGCCCGTCCTTGACGAACGCGATCAGCGCGGGCGCGCGCAGGCCCGAGGAGTAGGTGTACGCGGCCAGCACCGCGAAGGCGATCAGCAGCGGGAGGTCCTTGACGAACCAGTTGGTGTTCTCGCCGCCGCCGACGCCCATCACGTCCAGCACCGCCTGGATGCCGACGAGTTGCAGGGCGATGTACGGCATCGTGGCGAGGATGCCGGTGAGCGCGACCGCCAGCGACAGACCCCGGGAGCCGAAACGGCCCCGGACGAAGTCGGAGGTGGTGACGTACCCGTGCTTGTGCGACACGGACCAGAGCCGCGGCAGGAAGGTGAAGATCAGCGGGTACACCAGGATCGTGTACGGAACCGCGAAGAAGCCCGCGGCCCCCGCGCCGTAGATCGCCGCCGGGACGGCGACGAAGGTGTACGCGGTGTACAGGTCGCCGCCCAGCAGGAACCAGGTCACCCAGGTGCCGAACGACCGTCCGCCCAGGCCCCATTCGTCCAGGCTCTGGGCGTTGTCCGCGCGCCGCCAGCGGGCGGCCATGAACCCGACGACGGTGACCGCCAGGAAGAAGAAGATGAAGACGCCGAGCGCCACACCGTTCACGCCGTCCTTCATGCGGAGACACCCCCCTTGCGGGAGCGCTGGTCACGCTTCCACAGCGTGTACGCGAGCATCGTCAGCCCGGTCGAGATGATCACCCAGAGCATCTGGTACCAGTAGAAGAACGGGATACCGATGAAGGCCGGGTCGGTCTTGGCGTACGAGCCCACCCAGAGCAGCGCCACGAACGGAGCGGCGAGGCATATCGCGATGACCACCCGGGCCGGTGTCACCGTCGGGGGTGGGGTGGGTGCTGGCACTTCTGGCATGGGTCTGACTCCGTTCCTCGCTGACCGCCGGTGGGCCCGGCCGGTGCCCCGGCCGGGTGCACCGGCCGTATGCCTTCCCGGCGACGGGACTGTTTCCGTCAACGGCACGGAGAGAGAACGGGTGTGGTTCATGGATGGCTGAAAATGATCGCTACGGGCTCGATCTCGTCGTACACGCGAATGAGCGGACCCGGTCCGCTCAGTCCAGCGGGCGCTTGAGCCGGGCCACGAACTTGTACCGGTCGCCCCGGTAGACCGAGCGCACCCACTCCACCGGTTCGCCCCGTCCGTCGAGGGAGTGCCGGGAGAGCATCAGCATGGGAAGGCCCACGTCGGTGCCGAGCAGCCCGGCCTCGCGCGGGGTGGCGAGCGAGGTCTCGATCGTCTCCTCGGCCTCCGCGAGCCGGACGTCGTAGACCTCGGCGAGGGCCGTGTAGAGCGAGGTGTACTTCACCAGCGAGCGGCGCAGAGCCGGAAAGCGCTTGGCCGAAAGGTGCGTGGTCTCGATGGCCATCGGCTCCCCGCTGGCGAGCCGCAGC
The DNA here is from genome assembly GCF_053592415.1 of Streptomyces sp. NPDC002690. Lineage (NCBI taxonomy): Bacteria > Bacillati > Actinomycetota > Actinomycetes > Kitasatosporales > Streptomycetaceae > Streptomyces > Streptomyces sp. NPDC002690. Next base: position 12,921 of record NZ_JBSFVR010000146.1, read on the forward strand.
CGCTCGATGCGCAGCACCCGCCCGCCGGCCGTGATGTCCAGCAGTCCGGCCAGCGCCTGGTCCGCCGTGACGTAGCCGATGTCCAGCAGCTGGGAGGTGGGTTCGAGGCCCTGGGCCCGCATGTCCTCGGTGTACGAGGTCAGCTGGAGCGCCTGGGAGACCTTCGGCTTGGCGACGAAGGTGCCCTTGCCCTGAATGCGTTCGAGCCGGCCCTCGACGACCAGTTCCTGGAGCGCCTGGCGCACCGTGGTGCGCGAGGTGTCGAACTCCGCCGCGAGGGTGCGCTCCGGGGGTACCGGTGTGCCGGGCGGCATGGTGTCCGTCATGTCGAGGAGATGCCGCTTGAGCCGGTAGTACTTGGGCACGCGTGCGGTGCGCGCGCCCGATCCCGTGGCGCCCGCGGGGCTGCCCTCACCGGCGCTCATGATCGCTCTCCCCGATTGCTGTGCTGCCGTCACCGGCTCCTCCGTACTTCGCGGCTCACATGGTGGCACGGTCCGGCCGAGGGGGCGCCGTTCTCCCCTTCGGGTCGTGTCATCGGCCCGCCGTCCCATGGGCGATCCAGGTGTGGGCTCTTTCGATCAAAAGCCCCTAGGTGTCGGTCCTATAACGGACGCGAGTGCACTTCTTATACACCCTTGACACCCCTAAAGGTCTAGGCCAAGCTCCCGTTGCTGGTCTAAACCATTTAAGACCAGGTCCAGCCCCAGCAGTACTCGTCGAATGTCTTCGCGGTGGGCGGGGTTGCAGCATCCCTGAGGAGGGTTTGGCGTGAAGCGCAAGCTCATCGCGGCCATTGGCGTCGCGGGCATGATGATCTCGATCGCGGCATGTGGCTCGGACGACGACAAGGCGTCGTCGCAGGATCCGAAGGACCGCAAGGAAACGCTCACCGTCTGGCTGATGTCGGACGCCCAGAGCACCTGGCCCGAGCTGGTCGCCGACGTCAACAAGCAGTTCGCGGCCAAGTACCCGAACGTCAAGGTCAATGTCCAGTACCAGACCTGGGCGGACAAGACCAAGAAGCTCGACGCCTCTCTCGCCGGTGACAAGTTCCCGGACGTGGTCGAGCTCGGCAACACCGAGACCATGACGTACATCCTCAACGGGGCGCTCGGCGAGATCGACCCGAAGAAGTACGAGAACTCGGACACCTGGATCAAGGGCCTGAAGGACACCTGCTCCTTCGAGGGCAAGCAGTACTGCGTGCCCTACTACGCCGGCGCCCGCGTCGCGATCTACAACAAGGACATGTTCAAGGCCGGCACCGGCTCGGACGTCCTGCCCGCCACCCAGGACGAGCTGACCGCCGCGCTCGACAAGATCGGCGCGAAGTACGGCAAGGACAAGGCGTTCTCGCCGCTGTACCTGCCGGGCCGCTACTGGTACGCCGCGATGTCCTACGTCGCCGCCGAGGGCGGTCAGATCGCCAAGTACGACGACGCCAGCAAGGAGTGGAAGGGAACCCTCTCCACCCCCGAGGCCCAGAAGGGCATCCAGGACTTCGTCGACCTGGTCAACAAGTACAACCACGGCGACAAGACCAAGGACGAGGCGGACCACGCCAACGTCATGGCCAACGAGAAGGCCGCCCTTCTCTACGGCAACGGCTGGGAGTCCGGCAGCGTCATCGACCCGGCCGCCAACGGCAACCCGAAGCTGAAGGACAAGATCGCCGTCGCGGGTATGCCCGGCCCGAACGGCAAGGCCCTGCCGTCCTTCATCGGCGGTTCGGACCTGGCCACGATCTCCAAGTCCAAGATCCAGGACCTCGGCGAAGAGTGGATCTCGCTCTTCACCAGCGAGAAGTCCGAAGCGGTCCTGACCACGAAGAACATCCTTCCCAACAACACCAAGCAGCTTGAGCCCCTGAAGGCCAAGCCGGAGACCGCGGCCATCGCCAACGCCGTGCCGGACGCCTGGTTCACCCCGATCGCGCCCGGCTGGACCGCGATCGAGAAGAAGGAAACGCTCGAGATCATGCTGCTCGACATCATCAAGGGCAAGTCGGTCGCGGAGGCCACCAAGGCAGCCGACGCGGAGATCGACTCGTTGATCAACAACGAGTCCTGAGCCCCGGCTCATGACGCGGCGCCGGTGAGCCTTCCTCACCGGCCCCGCCCGATCGTCCGCGGGGGTGGTGGCTTCTTCGGTGAAGCCGCCACCCCCGTGCTCCGGTATCTGGTCCGAACGGAAGGCCCGCACAGTGAGTGCCGCCGACATGAAAGCAGCCGACCCGCCGGTGTCCGTCCCGCGGGCCCCCGAGGGTGCGAAACCCCAGCCCCCGAAGAGCGTGGCGCGCAGACCGCGGAAGGCCGGCGCACTGCTGCCGTACCTCCTGATAGCCCCGGCGTTCATCGCCATCGCCGCCGTCTTCGTCTGGCCCTTCATCAAGACGGTCATCATGTCCTTCCAGGACGTGGGCCGCCGCGAACTGTGGTCCGGAGACGCCGCCCCCTGGGTGGGATTCGACCAGTTCACCACCGTCCTGGGTGACGGCGAGTTCTGGCACGTCGTCTGGCGGACCGTCATCTTCATGGTCGCCTGCGTCGTCGTCACCATGGCCGGCGGCCTCGCGCTCTCCATGCTCATGCAGCGCATGTCCACCTGGGTGCGCCTGCTGCTGACCGCCGCGCTGGTCGCCGCCTGGTCCATGCCGCTGCTGGTCGCCACCTCGATCTTCCGCTGGTTCGCCGACTCCGACTACGGCGTCATCAACATGGTGCTGACCAAGTACCTCGGGATCGACGCGCAGGGCCACAACTGGTTCCTCGACCCCAAGCAGGGCTTCGTCATCATCGGCGCGGTCGTCGTCTGGGGAGCCATCCCCTTCGTCTCCGTCACCCTCTACGCGGCCCTCACCCAGGTCCCCAAGGAACTGGAGGAGGCGGCCTCGCTCGACGGCGCCAGCGTGCCCGGCATCTTCCGCTACGTGACCTGGCCCGTCATCAAGCCGGTCTTCCAGATGGTCGCCACGCTCTCCGTGCTCTGGGACTTCAACGTCTTCGGCCAGATCTTCCTGATCCGCGGCAACAAGCCCGAGCCCGAGTACTCCGTCCTCGGCCTGTATTCGTACGAGAAGGCCTTCGAGTCCAACTCGTTCAGCGAGGGCGCCGCCGTCTCGCTCATCACGGTCCTGCTGCTGTCCGGCGTCGCCGTGTACTACCTGCGCCAGCTGCTCAAGATCGGAGAGGTCGAGTGAGCACCTCCACCCCCCAGGTTTACCGCCAGGACCGGAAGAAGAACCGTACGGTCTACAACGTCCTGGGCCTGATCGCCTTCGTCCTGATGGCCTTCCCGGTCTACTGGCTGATCATCAGCTCGCTGCGTCCGAACGCGGAGATCCGCAGCTACGACCAGACGCTGTGGCCGTCGTCGATCACCTTCGACAACTTCTCCCGGGCCATCAAGCAGCCGAACTTCGGCACCGCGATCGAGTCCAGCCTCATCGTCTGCGGCGTCGCCGTCGTGGTCGGCATGTTCCTCGCGACCATCGCCGCCTTCGCCATCGGACGCTTCCGGTTCCGCGGCCGCAAGTTCTTCATGATCGTGCTGCTCGTCGTCCAGCTGCTGCCCCCGACGGCGATGCTCATCCCCATCTACATCCAGCTGAACGACCTCGGCGGGCTGAACGAGTACTGGGGTGTGATCATCATCTACCTCGTCTCCACCCTGCCCTTCGCGACCTGGATGATCCGCGGCTTCGTGATCAACATCCCGCAGGAGCTGGAGGAGTCCGCGATGGTGGACGGCTGCAGCCGGATGGGCGCCTTCTGGCGGATCACCTTCCCGCTGCTCGCCCCCGGGCTGGCCGCCGCGGCGATCTTCTCCCTGATCACCGCCTGGAACGAGTACCTCCTCGCCTACGTCGTCCTCCAGGACAACGACAAGTACACCCTCAACGTGTGGCTGATGAACTTCACCACCTCCCGCGGGGTCGACTACGGCGCACTGATGGCAGCCTCCACGCTGATCGCGATCCCGGTGGTGGCCTTCTTCCTGCTGGTCCAGAAGTACATGGCGACCGGGCTCACCTCCGGCGCAGTGAAGGGATGACGACGCAGATGACCACGCTCGTCTCCACCAACGACACCATCACCCGTGACGCGCTCGCCGTCCTGCAGCCCGGCTTCACCGGCACCAGCGCGCCCGACTGGCTGCTGCGCCGCGTCGGCGAAGGGCTCACCTCCGTCGGCCTGTTCGGCCGCAACATCGTCTCGCCCGGGCAGCTCGCCGCACTCACCGCCCAACTGCGGGCCGAGCGCGACGACGTCCTCGTCGCCATCGACGAGGAGGGTGGCGACGTCACCCGCCTGGAGGTGCGCGACGGCTCGTCCTTCCCCGGCAACCACGCCCTCGGCTCCGTGGACGACACCGCGCTGACCCGGGCCGTCGCCCACGAGTTGGGCCGCCGGCTCATCGAGTGCGGCGTCAACCTCAACTGGGCGCCGTCCGCGGACGTCAACTCCAACCCGGACAACCCGGTCATCGGCGTACGGTCCTTCGGCGCCGATCCCGCCCTGGTGGCCCGGCACACCGCCGCGTACGTCGAGGGCATCCAGGCCGCCGGGGTCGCCGCCTGCACGAAGCACTTCCCCGGCCACGGCGACACCGCCGTCGACTCGCACCACGCGCTGCCCCGGATCGACGTCGACCTCGACACCCTGCACGCCCGCGAGCTGGTCCCCTTCAAGGCGGCCATCGCCGCGGGGTCGAAGTCGGTGATGAGCGCGCACATCCTGCTCCCCGCGCTCGACCCCGACCGCCCCGCGACGCTCAGCCCGCAGATCCTCACGGGTCTGCTCCGCGGTGAACTCGGGTACGAGGGACTCATCGTCACCGACGCGGTGGAGATGCAGGCCATCGCCGCGACGTACGGGATCGAGCGAGGCTCGGTCCTCGCGATCGCGGCCGAGCCCTCACTTCAACCCGCGTCAGCAACCATCTGGGTGGCCCTGCGCCCGGCGTCCGACCTCGTCCGAACGGCACGCCCCCGCACTCTCCA